>URVR01000025.1 GCA_900551355.1 uncultured Eubacteriales bacterium
GTCGGCAGCGTCAGATGTGTATAAGAGACAGCCTTTGCAAGCCGCAGCCCCTCGCCGAAGCGCTGGAAATGCACGATCTCCCGGGCGCGCAGGAACTTGATGACATCGTTGACATCCGGGTCGTCACTGAGCCGCAGGATGTTGTCGTAGGTGACACGGGCCTTCTGCTCTGCCGCCAGGTCCTCTGTCAGATCGGCGATCAGATCGCCCTTGACCGCCATGGACGCCGCGTTCCACGGGAAGCCGGAGGCGGCGGTGGGATAGATGCCGGCCGTGTGGTCCACGAAATAGGCGTCGAAGCCGGCGGTCCTGATGTCCTGCTCCGACAGGTCGCAGGTCAGCTGGTGGACGATGGCGCCGATCATCTCCAGATGTCCCAGCTCCTCGGTGCCGATGTCGGTGAGCAGGCCCTTCAGCTCCGGATACGGCATGGCGTAGCGCTGGCTCAGATACCGCAGGGACGCACCCAGCTCCCCGTCAGGGCCGCCGTATTGCGAAATTATTAACGAAGCCAGCCGGGGGTTGGTGTTTTTGATCTTCACCGGGTATTGCAGCTTCTTCTCATAGACAAACATCAGTCGTTCCCTCCTTTGTCCCAGGGCCACGGGTCATCCAGCCAGCGGAAGCTGCCCTCGGTGATGTCCGTCTGCAGCAGCGGGCCGTTGGCCTCCTCATATTTGGCGCGCCCTTCCCGGCCCAGCCGGATGTAGCTCCAATACAGCTCCAGCGCCTGCTGGTCGTTGGGATGGGTGGTCAGGTACAGCCCCAGCTCGTCAATGGCGAAGTCCAGTGCCATCAGCTCCAGCAGGGCCTCGTTCACCTTGGGAAAGCGGGAGCGCAGCTCCTTGCGGAACGGCAGATCCAGTCCCGGGAACAGCGTGCCCTGCAGCAGCGCCTCCCGGTTCTCGTAGCGCTGGGCGTTCTCGCGCTGCATGGCGATATAGGGAAACGCCATATTGCCGCAGGTGCCGGGCAGCAGGCCGTCCATCTCGCGGCAGGCCGCGTCGCTGCGGGCCGTCATGTCGCGGGCCGCGCTGTCCCGTGCCGCCGCGGCGGCGGCAGTCGTTCTCTCCGTATACAAGAGATATTCCTCCTTTGAAATGGTCATATCAGGGTGAGCCGGAAACGGCTCACCTCATTCTATGTACCGGCGGCGCGGCGGGCGCCTGACGGGGCGGCGGAAAATTTTCCGGAAAGTTTTGCAAAAACAGGAGATTTACGCCGGGAACTGTGGTACAATGGCGGGGATATCGCGGACGGCCCTTTCCTCCCGGCGGAGGAGGGCCGCCAAATACAGGCAAGGAGACACTGCCATGAAGGTCACGCTGCAACATCTGACCAAGAAGTTCCCCAACCGCAACAAAAAGGCGGGCGGCGATGTCATCGCCGTCAACGACTTCACGTTCGAGATCCCCGACGGACAGCTCATCGGCCTGCTTGGCCCCTCCGGCTGCGGCAAGAGCACGGCGCTGAACCTCATCAGCGGCCTGCTGGCGCCTACGGAGGGACAGATCTTTTTCGGCGAGGACGATGTGACCCATCTGCCGCCGGAGAACCGGGGCGTGGGGCTGGTGTTCCAGAACTACGCCCTGTACCCCCACCTGACGGTGCGGCAGAACATCATGTTCCCGCTGGAGAACCTGCGGGGCGCGGAGAAGCTGACTAAGGCGGAGATGGCGGAGCGGACGCTGGAGGCGGCAAAGCTGGTGCAGCTGGAGGGTCTGATGGACCGCAAGCCCAGCGAGCTGTCCGGCGGTCAGCAGCAGCGTGTGGCCATCGCCCGCGCGCTGGTGAAGCGGCCCCGGGTGCTGCTGCTGGACGAGCCGCTGTCCAATCTGGACGCGCGGCTGCGGCTCCAGACCCGCGAGGAGATCCGCCGCATCCAGCGGCAGACCAGTGTGACCACCGTGTTCGTCACCCACGACCAGGAGGAGGCCATGAGCATCTCCGACATGATCGTGGTGATGAAGGACGGCGTGGTGCAGCAGATCGGTAAGCCCCAGGACGTCTACGACAGTCCTGTGAACCTGTTCGTGGCCAAATTCCTGGGCACACCGCCCATCCACGTCTTTGCAGGGCGCATCCAGAGCGGTCGGCTGTACATAGGCGATGCGGCGGTGCTGGATGTGGACGGCGCGGCCGACCAGCCGGTATATGCCGCCATCCGGCCGGAGGGCTTTATCCTCGCGGAGGACGGCCCCCTGTGCTGCAAGCTGGACCGCGTGGAGGTCATGGGACGGGATATCAGCGTGGTATGCACCCACCCGGACTGTGAAAACGCGGCCATCCGCGCCATCATCAACGCCGACAGCCGCGTGGACACCACCCGGGAGACGGTGTGCTTTGCCCTGAAGCCCCATAAGGTGTTCCTGTTCCACCGGGAGGAGCAGACGCGGCTGACCTGCACCCTGAGGTGACGCCATGGACAAACGAAATGCCAAGGCCTGGCTGTACCTGCTGCCCGCCATCGCCTTTCTGGGCGTGTTCATGGTCTACCCGCTGGTGGATGTGTTCGTGTACTCCTTTGAGGAGGGGTACAACTCCGCGTCCCAGACGTTTTCCGGCGTGGGTCTGTTCAACTACCGCTATGTGCTGCGTGACCCCTACTTTTTGCAGGCGCTGAAAAACACCTTCATCCTCGTCATCATCACCGTACCGGTGTCCACGGGTCTTGCCCTGCTGATCTCGCTGGGGCTCAGCTCCATCGAAAAGCTGCGGGGTCTGTTCCAGACGGTATATTTCCTGCCCTACGTCACCAACACGCTGGCGGTGGGTCTGGTGTTCATGATCCTGTTCAAGAAGACCGCCTATACCGACGGTCTGGTAAACGTGATGCTCCACTGGTTCGGCAGTCCCGGCGTGGACTTTATCGACGGGCCGTATTGGGCGAAGATGTTCGTGCTGTGCTTTTACACCGTGTGGGTGGTGCTGCCCTTCAAGATCCTGATTCTCACCAGCGCACTGGCGTCGGTGAAGCAGGACTACTACAACGCCGCCCGCATCGACGGCACCTCCCGCCGGCGCATCTTCACCCGCATCACCCTGCCCCTGATCTCCCCCATGATCTTCTATCTGGTGGTCACCGGCTTCATCGGCGCGTTCAAGGCGTACAGCGACGCGGTGGCCCTGTTCGGCGTGGATCTGAACGCCGCCCAGATGAACACCATGGTGGGCTATATCTACGACATGCTGTACGGCGACTCCGGCGGCTACCCATCCTTCGCGTCGGCAGCGGCCATTATCCTGTTCGCCATCGTGCTGACCATCACCTGCATCAATCTGCTGGTGAGCCGGAAGCACGTCCACTATTGAGAGGAGGCGACACTGTGGACTCTCATACCGATTATAAGCAGATCGAGCTGGCCGCGCGCCGCCGCAGGGCGGTGCGCCGCGCCGTCACCTATGTGCTGCTGGCGCTGTGGGCGGTGATCGTGCTGTTCCCCTTCTACTGGATGGTGCTGACCTCCGTAAAGAGCTACAGCGCCTACAGTGCCGAGCGCATCCCCGCGTTCTTCACCCTGTCCCCCACGCTGCAGAACTACCACGATGCTTTCACCGCCGTGCCGCTGGCTCGCTACTTCCTGAACACGCTGGTGTTCACCGTGGCCACCACCGCTATCATGCTGGTGGTCATCACGCTGGCGGCGTTTGCCTTCGCGCGGCTGAATTTCCGCGGCAAGCATATCGCCTTTACATGCTTTCTGGCGCTGATGATGATCCCCAATGAGCTGGTCATCATCACCAACTTTGTCACCATCACGGACGCCGGCCTGCGCAACACGTTCTGGGGTCTGATCCTGCCGTCGGTGACGTCGGTGTTCTACATCTATCTATTAAAGGAGAACTTCGCCCAGATCCCCGACGAGCTGTACTACGCCGCCAAGGTGGACGGCACCTCCGACTTCAACTACCTGTGGAAGGTGATGCTGCCCATCTGCCGCCCCACGGTGGTGACCATCGTGATCCTGAAGGTCATCGAGTGCTGGAACTCCTATGTATGGCCCCGGCTCATCACCGACGACGAAAACTACTTCCTGGTGTCCAACGGCATCCAGGCCATCCGGGAAAACGGCTTCGGACGGGAGAACATCCCCGCCATGATGGCGGCGGTGGTGGTCATCTCCGTACCGCTGATCGTGCTGTTCCTCCTGTTCCGCAACAAGGTCATGGAGGGCGTTTCGAGAGGGGGCACCAAGGGATGAGACATCTGCGCATCGCCGCGCTGACGCTGGCGCTGGCCTCTCTGCTGACGCTGTGCGGCTGCCACGGCTCCCGCGGACAGAGCGCCTTCTCCGTGCCGGACAGCTTTGACGAGTCCCGGCAGTACGAGATCACGTTCTGGGCTAAGAACGACACCAACAAGACCCAGGTGGACATCTACAACAAAGCCATTGCCGACTTTCAGGCGCTGTATCCCAACATCACGGTGAAGCTGCGGCTGTACACCGACTACGGCAAGATCTACAACGATGTCATCACCAACATCGCCACCAACACCACCCCCAACGTGTGCATCACCTACCCGGACCACATCGCCACCTACCTCACCGGCGCCAATGTGGTGGCACCGCTGGACGGTCTGTTCGCCGATGCGCAGTACGGGCTGGGCGGCAGCGCCCTGAAATACGACGCCCCCACGCTGGAGGAGATGATCCCCCAGTTTCTGGAGGAGTGCAGCTTCTCCGGCAGTCACTACGCCGTGCCGTTCATGCGCTCCACCGAGGCGTGCTATGTGAATAAGACGTATGTGGAGGCCCTGGGCTACACCCTGCCGGAGACGCTGACGTGGGACTTCGTGTGGGAGGTCTCCGAGGCGGCAGCCGCGGCGAAAAACGCCGACGGCACCTTCGTCGTCAACGGCCAGCAGGTGCTGCTGCCCTTCATCTACAAATCCACGGATAACATGATGATCCAGATGCTGCGCCAGAAGGGCGCGGGCTACTCCACCGACAGCGGCGAGGTGCAGATCTTCAACGACACCACGGAGGAGCTGCTGTACGGCATCGCGGCCCATACCGCCAACGGCGCGTTCTCCACATTCAAGATCTCCGGCTATCCCGCCAACTTTCTGAACGCGGGCCAGTGCCTGTTTGCGGTGGATTCCACCGCCGGCGCCACCTGGATGGGCTCCCACGCGCCGCTGAGCGACATCAGCGCCGACAAGTATGTGGACTTCGAGACGGCGGTGATGACGGTGCCCCAGTTCGACCCCGACCATCCGCAGATGATCTCCCAGGGTCCGTCGGTGTGCGTGTTCAACAAGGACGATCCCCAGGAGGTGCTGGCCTCGTGGCTGTTCGCCCAGTATCTGCTGACCAACGACGTCCAGATCGCCTACGCCCAGACGGAGGGCTACGTCCCTGTCACCGCCAAGGCCCGGCAGGACGCCGCCTATCAGGACTATCTGGCGCAGGAGGGCGCGGACGACCAGCTCCACTACGATGTGAAGCTCAAAGCCTCCAAGCTGCTGCTGGACAACGTGGACAATACCTTCACCACACCGGTGTACAACGGCTCCGCCTCCCTGCGAAACGCGGCGGGGCAGCTTATCGAGGATGTGACCAAATCCGTCCGCCGCAAGGAGACGGTGGACGCGGCCTACATGACCAAACTGTACGACAGTGTCACGTCCCTGTACCGGCTGGACCAGCAGAGCGCGCTGGCTGCCGGCAGCGAGGAGCTGGGGCCGCTCCCCGCTTCGGCGAAGGCACTGCTCATCACGCTGGGCTGCGTCTGGGCGCTGATGGGCGTCTACGGCGGCATACAGCTGGTGAAAAAGCGAAACAGGCATTGATTTATTGACAGAATGCGTTATAATGGAACGGGTGTGCGAAACGGCACCCGTCCCATTCACCATTCCGATGGTACAAAAAAGAGGAGTAACAACATGAAAAAGATTCTGACCCTGCTGCTGGCGCTGGTGATGGCGCTGTCCATCGTCGGCTGCGGCAAGACCAACACGGAGCCCGACACGCCGGACACCCCCGACGACGGCGGCGACGCCGCTGTCACCGTCATGACCCACGCGGAGTTCGACGCGGCGGACGTGGATTCCCCCGTCACCGTGGAGACGTACATTCAGGCCGCTCAGGGCTGGTGGGAGAAGGACGGCGTCGGCGTGGCCACGTTCTACACCCAGGCCGATGACGGCGCGTACTTCCTGTACAATATGCCCTGCTCCAAGGAGGACTACGAGTCCCTGCTGGTAGATGGCGCCAAGCTCCGCGTCAGCGGCTACAAGGCCGAGTGGTCTGGCGAGGTGGAGATCATCGACGCCTCCTACGAAGTGCTGGAGGGCTCCAAGGTCTACGAGGCGCTGGATGTCACCGCTCTGCTGGGCAGCGACGAGCTGATCCAGCACCAGAACGAGAAGGTGGCCTTCAAGGGCATGACCATCGTGGCCTCCAACGATGCCGGCGCCCCGTTCCTGTACAACTGGGACGGCTCCGGCTCCGAGGGCGACGATCTGTACTTCAATGTCATGCTGAACGACAGCATCTACACCTTCGTGGTGGAGAGCTATCTGTGCGGCCCCGGCTCCGACGTGTATGAGGCCGTCAAGGCCCTGAACGTGGGCGACGTGGTGGACATGGAGGGCTTCCTGTACTGGTATGAGGGCGTGAACCCCCACATCACCTCCGTTGTCACGGCTGGCTGAGTCACCTGAACGACAAAAGAGAGGACGGCGAAAGCCGTCCTCTCTTTTGTCGTTTCGCTTATTTCCGCGTCCGCTTCTCCTTCTCGCGGCGCAGCTTTTCGTCCACCTTTTTCATAATGCGCAGACACAGCGCCGAGCTGGCGCTCAGCAGCGCCACCGCCACCGCAAATTCTTTCTTTTTCACGAGGATGCGCCTCCTTCCCGCTTGTCAGTAATTTAACATTTTTTTCCTTTTCTGAGCGGGCGGACCAACCTCCCGCAGCCCCAGTATAGCACAGTATCATGAGAAAGGCAATTCCTACCGCTGGTGGGGAAAACCCCTGTTTTCCCCGTCTATGTGGTGTTTTTTCGCATTTCGCCGACTCATTCACTGAAATACGTTGTGGAATTGACGAGACAAGCACGGTGTTTTTTGGTGGGAATGCTGAAAATGAAATTGCCCCCTTTTTTCTCCCCTCCCCTTTATTTACTTTGTGTCCGTTTTGTGCTTTAATCTATACTGTACAAAGTGGAACAAAAGTGCATTCACGGAATTTATAAAATTTGAGGAGGAAAACATTCATGGTACAATTTGCAAGCAGAATGGATCTGCTGAAGGGCTCCGAGATCCGCGAGCTGCTGAAGCTCACCGCGCAGCCCGACATCATCTCCTTCGCCGGCGGTATGCCCGCTCCCGAGCTGTTCCCCGTTGAGCAGATGATGGAGGCCTCCATGGCCGTCCTGAAGGAGAATGGCCGCGCCGCTCTGCAGTATTCTTCTACCGAGGGCCTCCCCCGCCTGCGCGAGCAGATCGCTGAGCGTATGCTGGCAAAGAACAACATCCACACCGACAAGGATCACATTCTGGTGACCTCCGGCTCTCAGCAGGGTCTGGATTTCTCCGCCCGCGTGTTCCTGAACCCCGGCGACGTGGTGCTGCTGGAGAGCCCCTCCTATCTGGGCGCCGTCAACGCCTTCAAGGCCTGCGAGCCCAAGTTCATCGAAGTCCCCACCGACGACGGCGGCATGGTCATGTCCGAGCTGGAGAAGATCCTGGCCACCACCGAGCGCGTGAAGATGATCTACGTCATCCCCGATTTCCAGAACCCCACCGGTCGTACCTGGGATCTGGAGCGCCGTCATCAGTTCATGGACATCATCAACAAGTACGAGATCCCCGTGGTCGAGGATAACCCCTACGGCGAGCTGCGCTTCGAGGGCGAGTACATGCCCGCTCTGAAGAGCCTGGACACCAAGGGTCTGGTCATCTACCTGGGCACCTTCTCCAAGATCCTGGCTCCCGGCTACCGTCTGGGCTGGGTCTGCGCCGACGATGAGATCCTGGCCAAGTACAACTTCATGGAGCAGGCAGCCTCCCTGCAGGCTTCCACCATCGGCCAGATGGAGACCTCCAAGTGGATCGACATGTTCGATCTGGATGCCCACGTCAACACCATCCGCGAGTGCTACAAGAAGCGCCGCGCCGTGATGCTGGAGACGCTGGCCAAGGAGCTGCCCGAGCCCTGCACCTTCACCCGTCCCGAGGGCGGTCTGTTCGCGTGGGTCGTGCTGCCCGAGTACATGGACGCCAAGGACCTGCAGATGAAGTGCCTCGAGAAGAAGGTCGCCTTCGTTCCCGGCGGTTCCTTCTTCCCCAACGGCGGCCACGACAACACCCTGCGTCTGAACTACTCCTGCATGCCTGAGGAGAAGATCGTTCAGGGCATCACCGCTCTGTGCCAGACCATCCGGGAGAACCTGAAATAAGCAAGGAGACACTGCATCCATGAAAGACGTCAAAGTGCTCATCGGCAACTACGGCAGCGGTAAGAGCGAGCTGGCTCTGAACTTCGCTATGCAGGCAGCCGCCCGCGGCGAAAGAACGGAGCTGCTGGATCTGGATATGGTGAACACCTACTTCCGGCTGACCGAGCGGGGCAAGATGGTGGAACAGAAGGAGATCCGGCTGGTCTCCCCCAACTTCGCCTGCTCCGGTATCGAGACGCTCTCCCTCCCCGCCGAGGTGTCATCCGCCTTTGTACTGGATTGGGATACGGTCATTTTCGATGTGGGCGGCGACGATGTGGGCGCCACGGCGCTGGGCCGCTACCATCAGGACTTTATGGCACTGGAGCCGGGTGCGCTCGAGGTGCTGAATGTGGTGAATATCCGACGTCCTCTTGCCAGCACGGTGGAGAAGATCCACCGGCTGCAGGAGGGCATGCAGGCCCACGCCCGACTGCAGATCACCGGCATGATCAACAACACCAATCTGGCCACCATGACCAGTGCCGATGATCTGTGGGATGGCTATGAGGTGCTGCGGCAGGTGGTCGACCTGACCGGCATCCCCGTGGCCTATACCACCGGCAAGAAGGAGTTTCTGGACGCCTTCCTGGCCCGCGACCCGGATCCGAAATATGTGGGAAAGCCCGTGGCCATCGACGTGTACATGCACCGCGACTGGGATTCCTACATCGAGTATGGACTGAACACCAAGAACCCGCACAAGGATATGTATTAAACCCCGCATACCTCCCCTTTCCGGGGGTAGTAGATACAAACAGCAAGAGGAAAATGAGGAAAAGAGGTGTAGAGAGTGGTAAGAGTTACCATCGACGAAAACCTGTGCAAGGGCTGCGGCCTGTGCGCACGATCCTGTCCCAAGCACATCATCGAGTTGTCCAAGACTCGCATCAACGCTAAGGGCTATCATCCGGCGGAGGTCATCAACATGGAAGCCTGCATCGGCTGTACTTCCTGTGCCCGCACCTGCCCTGATGTGGTAATCCGTATTGAAAAAGACTAAGGAGGAAAAAACATGGCTTTGACTCTTATGAAGGGTAGCGAAGCTATTGCGGAAGCCGCCATTCGTGCCGGCGCACGCTATTTCTTCGGTTACCCCATCACTCCGCAGACGGAGATCCCCGAGTACATGTCCGCCCGTATGCCCGAGATCGGCGGCTGCTTCCTGCAGGCCGAGAGCGAAGTGGCGGCTATCAACATGGTGTACGGCGCTGCCGGTACCGGCGCCCGTGTCATCACTTCTTCTTCCAGCCCCGGCGTGTCCCTGAAGCAGGAGGGCATCTCCTACTGCGCAGGCGCCATGGTCCCCGCTGTCATCATCAACGTGATGCGCGGCGGCCCCGGTCTGGGCAACATCCAGGCCTCCCAGGGCGACTATTTCCAGGGCGTCAAGGGCGGCGGCAACGGTGACTATCACCTGCTGACCTTCGCTCCCGCTTCCGTGCAGGAGGCTATCGACCTGATGATGATCGCCTACGACAAGGCCGAGAAGTACCGCATCCCCGTGCTGTTCCTGGCGGACGGCATCATCGCCCAGATGATGGAGCCCGTGGAGCTGCCCGAGATGGTGGACTACAAGGTGGATCCCGAGAAGAAGCCCTGGGCCTGCACCGGCTGGAAGCCCGGCGACGATCCCAAGAAGCGCGGCATCATCAACTCCATCTATATCGACACCGAGAGCCTGGCCATCCACAACGATGAGCTGCAGGCCATGTACAAGGAAGTCGTCGCCAACGAGCAGATGTGGGAGAGCTACAACTGCGAGAACGCCGACTACGTCATCACCGCCTTCGGCACCGTGGCCCGTATCGCCAAGAGCGCTATTGCCGAGCTGAAGGAAAAGGGCATCAACGTCGGTCTGGTGCGTCCCATCACCGTGTGGCCCTTCCCCTACGACGCCGTGCGCGAGGCTTGCTGCAAGCCCGGCGTGAAGGCCGTTCTGGATGTGGAGCTGAACGAAGGCCAGATGCTGGAGGACGTGAAGCTGGCCATCAACGGCGCGAAGCCCGTGGACTTCTTCGGTCACTGCGGCAGCCAGATGCCCTCTACCGCGGAGATCGTTGAGAAGATCCTGAGCATGAAGGAGGGTAAATAAGATGGCTGTACTGTTCGAAAAGACAAAGCTGCTGACTGACAAGCAGTTCCATTACTGCCCCGGCTGCAACCACGGTATCATTCACCGTCTGGTGGCCGAGGTCATCGACGAGATGAACCTGGACGGCAAGGTCATCGGCGTGGCTCCCGTGGGCTGCTCTGTGTTTGCCTATGACTACTTCAACTGCGACATGTACGAGGCCGCCCACGGCCGCGCTCCCGCAGTTGCCACCGGTATCAAGCGCGCTGTGGGCAAGGACACCCTGGTGTTCACCTATCAGGGCGACGGCGACCTGGCCTCTATCGGTACCGCTGAGATCGTTCACGCCGCTCACCGCGGTGAGAAGATCACCACCATCTTCGTCAACAACGCTATTTACGGTATGACCGGCGGCCAGATGGCCCCCACCACCCTGATCGGCCAGAAGGCGACTACCTGCCCCGCCGGCCGCAGCGAGGAGTGGAGCGGTCTGCCCATCAAGATGTGCGAGATGCTGGCCGCCGTGCCCAGCTCCTACTACATTGAGCGCGTGGCCGTCAACAACACCGCCAACATCGCCAAGGCCAAGAAGGCCATCGCCAAGGCGTTCCGCCTGCAGATGGAGGGTAAGGGCTTCACCATGATCGAAGTGCTGTCCACCTGCCCCACCAACTGGGGTCTGTCTCCCGTGGAGGCGCTGGACTGGCTGGAGAAGAACATGATCCCCTATTACCCGCTGGGCGTGTACAAAGACAAGGAGGCCGAGTAATATGGAAAAAACCTTCATTTTTGCCGGTTTCGGCGGTCAGGGTATGCTCCTGATCGGTAAGTTCGTGGCCATGGCCTGCATGCTGGATGGCAAGCACGTTTCCTGGCTGCCTTCCTACGGCCCCGAGATGCGCGGCGGTACCGCCAACTGCTCCGTCATCGTCTCCGATGAGCCTGTCGCCTCCCCCCTGGTGGATAAGGCCGACGTCATCGTTGCCATGAACCGTCCCTCTCTGGACAAGTTCGAGGAGCATGTGAAGCCCGGCGGTGTGCTGGTCATCAACAGCAGCATCATCGACCGCAAGGCCGTCCGTGACGACATCACCGTGGTGTACTGCGACGCCAACGGCATTGCCGAGTCCATCGGCAACCCCAAGGGCGCCAACGTGGCCATTCTGGGCGCTACCCTGGCCAAGGCTCCCGTCACCTCCGTGGAGAGCATGATGGAAGCTATCCGCATCGAGCTGGGTGAGAAGAAAGTCCGTTTCCTGGAGGGCAACAAGAAGGCTCTGCTGGCCGGCATGGACGCCGCCAAGTAAGGCCCCCTCATCACAAGGACAAGACCGCCCGACCCGTATGGGTCGGGCGGTCTTTCGTGCGTTTTGCCCAGTCTCGGATGTGCGGACATCCCTGCCTTTGTTATCTTTTTCACCGAATGGTTTACTATTGCGAAAATACGTTGAAAATATGTTTCATGGTCCGAAACTAACGGTTGACTTCCTACCAAATGTTTGGTATGATTGAAATGTAACCAGGAGGTGACGCATATGAGTTCTTTTTCCTATTTCGTGGGACAGCGCATCAAAAAATACCGGAAGAGCCGGGGCTATACCATCGAGCAGTTTTCGGCCATGATCAACAAGAGCAAGGCCACGCTCTCCAAGTATGAAAACGGCGCCATCACCATCGACATCGAGACGCTGTACGACATCGCGCAGGCACTGGACATCGACCTCAAATGCTTCATCGACTACCAGCCCCCGGTGTTCCATCAGGACGCGTCCCTGCCCAAGAACAGCTACTTCAACCAGTCGCTGGCCTACATGTACCACTACGACGGGCGGGTACGGCAGATGGTGCGCTCCCTGCTGCGGTTTTCCCGCGCCGCCGACCGGGACGCCATCGAGGTCACGCTGTATCTGGGCGTATCCTCCTTTACCGATCCGGACCGGTGCCAGCACCTGTTCACCGGCGAGATGAAGGCCTACGACACCATCACCCACATGGTGCTGACCAACCAGATCAACGAAGCGGAGAAAATGTACATCTGCATGCTGAACCCCATGTCCAACCGCACGCCGGCCATTGGCCTGGTGTCCGGCATCGGCTCCACCCCCTTCTTCGCCCCTATCGCGCTGAAGGCACTGATCTCCAAGGAGCCGCTGGACGAGACGGAGCGCCTGATGAACACCATCAAGCTGGACAAGGACGACTACCACCTGCTGCGGTACTACAACATGATGGTCATAAACCGTCCCGCCTCCCTGTTCCTGCAATAACTGACAGCAAAAGGCTGTGAAGGAAGTTTCCTTCACAGCCTTTTTAGCTCATGCGCTGGATCTCCCGGCGCAGACGCAGGATGATGCGCTTTTCCAGCCGGGAAATGTAGGACTGGGAGATGCCCAGCCGGTCGGCCACCTCCTTCTGGGTCAGCTCCTCGCAGCCGCCTAGGCCGAAGCGCATGGTGATGATGTCCCGCTCCCGGGGACTCAGCTTGGCCACCGCGTCCGTCAGCATCTGGCGGTCCACGTCGGCCTCGATGGGCCGCATGACCACGTCGCTGTCCGTGCCCAGCACATCGCTGAGCAGCAGCTCCTTGCCGTCCCAATCGGTGTTCAGCGGTTCGTCGAAGCTGACCTCCACCCGGCTGCCGTTGTTCTTCCGCAGGTACATCAGGATCTCATTTTCGATGCAGCGGGAGGCGTAGGTGGCCAGCTTGATGTTCTTGTCGGTGCGGAACGTGTTGATGGCCTTGATAAGCCCGATGGTGCCGATGGAGATGAGATCCTCGATGTTGATGCCGGTGTTCTCAAAACGGCGGGCGATGTACACCACCAGCCGCAGGTTCCGCTCAATAAGAGTCTGCCGCACCAGCAGTTCTCCCTGATCCAGCCGGGCCAGCAGCGCCGCCTCCTCGTCCCGGGGCAGCGGCGGCGGCAGGGTGTCGCTGCCGCCGATATACATGACCTTATCCGGCCTGCGGAGTCTGCACAGAAGCGTCCGCAGACGGTGCAGCAGTGCTGTCAGCACATCCCTTCGCCTCCTCCCCCTCCGGATCGCCCCACAGGGCGTGATACCCGCCGCCGTCGCTGACCGGGTGCTCCGACAGCGCCACCGGCGTCCGGGGATAGCGGCGGCCGTTGATCTCTATGTAGTCGCTGCGGGCGGCCAGCAGCAGCCCCGCCGGCGTGCCTACGCTGCGAAACGGCAGCAGTGAGAACGTCACCGCCGCTCCCTGCCGATGGAGCCGCGCCATCTTCTCCTCCGGCGGCAGCGGCGATGCCAGCACCACCGCCACCTCTGGCGGCCACAGCTCCTCCGCCGCGTTCCGCTCCAGCACCAGCGCGGGACGGCCCGATACCGGATCCCGCAGGGTATTGCCGGTGTCATGCAGCGCCGTGACGGTCTGCTTCCGTCCGCAGACGGATATGGTGATCTTCAATAGCTCTCCCCCTCCATGGCGCGCCCCCTGCCCCAGCAGCAGGCGCAGCAGTACATAAAATCCCAGCGCGGCCCCCAGCAGCAGCGGCCAGCTCACCTCGCCCCGGTAAACCCGGCCCAGCAGTCCCGTGGGCGACCCGGCCCACAGTCCCAGCGCCAGCACAAAGCCCGCCAGTCCGCCGGATAGCAGCAGAAACAGCAGCGCCGGACGACCCCGGCCGCCATAGGCGCAGAGCGCTATGATGCTTCCGACTGCGAGCTGGCACAGCGGCGTGCGGAGGAAACCGCAGCCCGGCAGAAACGTCAGTACCGCGTAGGCCTGTCTCTTATACACATCTGACGCTGCCGACGATCGCATAAGTGTAGAT
>URVR01000026.1 GCA_900551355.1 uncultured Eubacteriales bacterium
ACGCCCAAACAGGGTCAACAGGGGCGACCACAGATACACCCTGGGCATCGTCACTTTCGGCACGGCGCAGCTCGATGAGCCGTTTCCCGTTGCTGCGGCGCACCATACCGAAAATTCCGATTTTGCTTAGCGCGTCAAGGCTTTGCAGGATCAGGCGGGACACTTTCTTAGGCGAGATACGCTCCATACCGACAGGGTCGATTTTTTCAGACAGCTCTGTGGGAGTGCCGATAAATTTCGTACGGTCGCGCATCAGTTCAGAGACCAGATAGGTGATCCGGTCGCCCAGTAGCTCCGGCTGCGTTCTGCTGTCTGCTACCATCTCCCACACGTTTTCAACGTTGCGTTCCAGAGACAACTCCCGGTATTCAATGTCACGACCGATGCAGGAGAGCTTCGCCTTACCGCTGCCGCGCCGATCTTCCACCAGAGTAAAACTGGAATCCACCGCCCCGCTGATGGCTGTCGTACCGGAGATACGGTTGAACACATCATCGGCAGTTTCCTTTCGCAGATGATGGATCAGCAGGATGGCGATGCCGTGCTTGTCCGCCAGCCGCTTCAGCACGGACAGGTCCCGGTAGTCATTGGCGTAGGTGGCATCGTGGACGGGGCGGACCATCTGCAGCGTATCGACGAGGACCAGAACAGTATCCGGGTGAGCTACGAGGAAGCCCTCCACCTGCTCCTCCAGCCTCTGGCCGATGGGAGCGCACTCCGTACAGAAATGGACGCTGTCCGGCGCGTCCTCTGTGATCTCGAAGAGGCGGTTCTGGATGCGAAGGACGGAGTCCTCCAGGCAGAGATAGAGGGTGGTGCCCTGCTTCACGCTCATTCCCCAGACCGGTTCTCCCTTGGCCACCGTCACCGCCAGCCACAGGGCCAGCCAGGACTTGCCCACCTTGGGTGAACCCGCCAGGATATGCAGACCCTGAGAGATCAGCGTGTCCACCACAAAATTGGGCGGCTTCAGCGGACGGTCCATCAGCGTCCTACCGTCCACCGTGACCAGAGGACGGTCCATTTTGTTGCTCATAGTCAGTACCTCCAATTCAAAATATCTGAATACAAAAATCTCCCACCTCGAAAGAAGTGGGAGTAGTATTCTTTTAGAGGAGCAGTGCCCACAGGACTTTTGAGCATCCCCTTGCCCCTCTGCTTGTATTGTGGTGGAAAAGATGGTATCCTGATAAAAAGCATGGACAGATTAAAAATCAAGTAGGACAAATTATTGCAGAGGAGGGGGCCAGCGGAAATGGAGGGGAGCATCATATTCTATACCTACGGCAGCACCTTGGAGCTGAACGGGCAGCAGTTTGAGGCAGGCAGGCTGACCGAAGATCTGCTGAATCTATCACCGGATGACTACCACCCTCTGCACGAACGGATGGTGCGCATCCGTACCCTTATGGACATCTACGAGTATGTCCGCAAGAGTGAACTTTGGTGGAAACTGAATGATGAGATGGAGCAGCTCTGTCAGGAACTTCGCCGATATACTGTGTTCCGCTTGCTACCGGACGATTGCTATGACGCTTTCTTTTCGGTGATACGGGAGATCACAGGACAGTTCAGCTTGTTTCCTCCCGAGGAGCACAGCCTTTCAGAGGATGATCAGACAAAACTTCTCAGCGCCTCAGCGGAAGAATTCTTCCAGAGCGATGATGGGGACAGCGATCCTGAAATCTCCTTGGGACTGCTGGATCTGTTTCGTCGCAGAGAGGGCAGCGAGGAAAAGGGCGAGTTGTTTTATTACGAGATGTTTCGCCTCCTGGGAGCGTGCGAAGATACCTGGAGTGCCTACAAGAAATACATCGACCGCTACATGATGTATCTTCACGACATCCGTGCCTTTGTTCCTACCATCCGGAATTTCATCAAGTTTATCCTCTCCACACTCACGACCAATGGGCCGGAAAGTTATGCGGCAGCGCTCTATGGTTTCTATAACGATGATCGCACCGCAGAGAAGCTGATCGTCAACCCCATCACTTACCACGGGGACTGCTACAGGAGACACGATGAATATATGCTCTCCTATGTCCCGCGGGAGCTGCCGGACGGCTCCATGGCCATCTGTCAGGAGCATGTGACGGACAGCTTACAGGCGCTGATGAAGGCAGACTATATGCTGGCCCTGAATAGCGGACACAACATCCGCCGCTGCATCATCTGCGGGAAATACTTCATGCTGAAGAGCGGCGTCCACGCTTTGTACTGCGAAGGGGCCTGTCCCCACGCTCCTGGCTACACCTGTCGGCAATTTGGCACGGTGGAAGTTCAAAAGGAACTGGCAAAGAACAACCCCAAGGTGAAGGCCAAGCTGACTGCCTTTTCCAGGATCACGAAGGATATGCAGCGGGGAGCTATCTCTCAGGAGGATGCCAGAAGAGCCAAGGATCATGTGCGAGACCGGCTCTACGATGCGCTGCGCAGCCCGGATATCTCTGTTGAGGAGTTTTCTGAACAAATATCTACTGCGCAAGTGTATGAATATTGCCGCATCACCAGAGTGAGCAAGCCCCGAGGGCGTCCACCGAAAGCAAAGGCGGGTGGGACCCATGACCAATGAGGAATTGGTCCGCCGATATTACGGCGGTGATGAGCGCGCGCTGGAGGAGTTGTACCGCAGGAATCTCGGGCTGATCCGGCGCATCGCCCGGGAGACTGCCAGAGAGTTCAACTGTCTGCATATGGACAGGGAAAGACCGGGAGAGTTGTCCGGCTATACGAAAACGATTCTGGAGGATCTTTGCGGCGAGGGTGCGTTGGAATTTCTGACACGGGTCCAGAGCAGAGAATACGATGAGAGCCGTGCTGTGCTTGCCACCTACCTGTACCCACATCTGAAAGGCCGGATGACCCGTTGGCTGGAGCAACATATCGGAAATCTTTCTCTGAGCAAGCACGAGATGGATGCTGTCCGGCAGGCACAAAGGCTATATCATTCAGGTCAGTTCAGCATCGAAGAGATCGCGGAGAAAATGGATGTCCTTCTGGAACAGGCTGTCAAGCACATCCGTTACAACACCCATTTTGTTGGTGTCAATGATCTTATCCCTGGGAGCTATGACGGTGATCCCTTTGAGCGGCTGATGCCTGGGAATCTCTCTGTTTCTGCGGAGCAGGTCGTGTATCGAAAAGTCTGCATTGAGCTGCTGCAGGAACTATTTGATGCTCTCCCGAAGAAGGACAGGGACATCCTCGGAAAATTCTACGGCGTATTCGGATTTGAAAAAACTTCGCTGAAGGAAATCGGCATGTACCACATGATGAAGGAGTCCGCCGTGGAAAAGGCAAAGGAGCGTGCTGTCACAAAGCTGAAAAAAGCCTATCCGGGTAGCAGGCTGCAGATCTGGAGGAATGTTCATCGTATGATACGCAGACCGATCCTGCCAGCGAAGGATGACAGAGCACTGCGGCGCAGCTTCACGACTTCGACCCTACGAAATCAGGAGTCTGGAAGATCGTAGTTTCGATACAGTCTGGTGAGAATTTTGCGCAGACAGGAGACCGCAACAGTCCCCTTTAGGACATGTTTAGGAAAAATCAAGAGTCATACTCGCTTTTTTATACGTTCCGTGCTATAATGCAGAAAAACACGAAAGGCCGGCAACTATGGCTACACATATTTTAGTCGTCGATGACGAGACTGCGATCGCAGATCTGGTGGAGGTCTATCTGAAAAACGAAGGCTTCACCATCCACAAATTCTATAATGCCTCCGACGCCCTGGCTTGTGTGCGGACGACACGCTTGAATCTGGCGGTGCTGGATGTGATGCTGCCGGACATGGACGGCTTTACCCTCTGCCAGCGCATCCGGGAGGACCACCTGTTCCCCATCATCATGCTCACCGCAAAGGTGGAGGATATGGACAAGATCATGGGGCTGACCTTGGGAGCGGACGACTACATCACCAAGCCCTTCAATCCTCTGGAACTGGTGGCCCGGGTCAAGACTCAGCTGCGCCGCTACACCCGGTACAACCCCAGGGAGGGGACAGTCCAGGAGGTCACCGAATACGACTTTCGAGGCCTTCAGATCTCCAAGGCCACTCACAAGTGCGTCCTGTTCGGCGAGGAACTGGCCCTGACGCCCTTGGAATTCTCCATTCTCTGGTATCTATGTGAGCACCGGGGGAATGTGGTGTCCAGCGAGGAACTGTTTGAACATGTTTGGGGCGAAGCGTTTATGGACAGCAACAACACCGTCATGAGTCACATCGCCCGGCTACGGGAAAAGATGCACGAGCCCAGCCGAAAGCCCAAATTCATCAAGACCGTTTGGGGGGTGGGGTACACCATTGAGTAAGAAAGGAAATACCCGCAGCCGCCGGAGATCTTTGCGCATCTGGGGCGGCTACCTGCTGGTCCTCATGGCTTGGGTGGTCGCAGTGATGGCCTTGGCATTTCTGGGCTTCATCATCTGCGCCAGCATCACCTGGCAGCCCTCGCCGCTCTACGACTTCCTGAATTGGGTTCGAGACTACATCGTTCTGGTCTGCATCGTCACAGTGCTGGCGGGCTGGGTGGTCATCAGCTTCTATTTTATCTCCAAGCCCATCAAGCAGCTGGACGTGGTGGCCAATGCGGCAGAGCAATTATCCCGCCCCAGTGAGGAGCCCATCCAGCTGCCGGATTCCCTGGAGGACATCTCCATCCAGCTGAATCTGGCCCGGGAGCAGGCTCTCCGGGACGCCCGGGCAGCCCGGGAGGCAGAACAGCGGAAAAACGACCTAATCGTCTATCTGGCCCACGACCTGAAAACGCCCCTGACCAGCGTCATCGGCTACCTGACCCTCCTGCGGGATGAGCCTCAGATCTCCCCGGAGATCCGGGCCAGGTACACCGGCATCGCCCTGGAGAAGGCGGAGCGGCTGGAGGACCTCATCAACGAGTTCTTCGACATCACCCGCTTCAACCTCTCTCGCCTGGAGCTGGAGCGGCAGAGCGTGGACCTGACGCGGATGCTGGAGCAGGTCGCCAGCGAATTCCGCCCCATTTTCGCAGAATCGGGGCTGTCATGCAGCCTGGATCTGCCGCCCAAGCTGCACTATTCCTGTGACCCGGATAAGCTGGCAAGGGTCTTTGATAATCTCCTGCGCAACGCGTCTTATTATAGCCTGCCGGACAGCACGGTGGAAATTGCCGGACGGATAGAGGCCGGGAAAATCGTACTCATCTTCTCCAATGCGGGAAAGAACATCCCCCAGGAGAAATTGGACCGGATCTTTGAACAGTTCTTCCGTCTGGACAGCTCCCGCGCCACCCGGACAGGTGGTGCGGGCCTTGGCTTAGCCATCGCCAAGGAGATCGTGGAGCTCCACGGCGGGACCATTCGGGCGGACAGCACCGAGGATCGGATCACCTTCACCATCTGTCTTCCGTCAGACCATTCAGAAGCGCCGTAAGAAAATCACAAGAATTTCGCAGAAAACTTGCAAGGCATCCGTTGGTAGATAGACAAGTATGAAACGCCTGGTTCTGGTACCATTTCAGTATCAGAACCAGGCGCTTTATTTTGATTAGGAGGTCTTATCCCATGAAAACCATTCTCGTTCTCTTCGGCGGATGCTCCACGGAGTACGAAGTTTCTCTCCATTCCGCCTATGCGGTGCTGTCCCACATGGACCCCGCCCGCTATACTCCTTTGGCTGTGGGCATCACACGGGAGGGGCAGTGGCTCTGCTATACCGGCGACCTCTCCCGGCTGGAGGACGGTACTTGGCAGCAGGCGGCAGACTGTATCCCCTGCACCCCGCTGGTGGAACGGGAGGCCCACGCTTTACTACTGCTGGACGGCTCCGGCCGCCGTCTCCTCTTTGACGCGGTATTCCCAGTCCTCCACGGCAAGAACGGCGAGGACGGTACGGTACAGGGACTCTTTGAACTGGCCGGGGTCCCGGTCATCGGCTGCGGGACATTGTCCAGCGCCTTGTGCATGGACAAGGACCGGGCCCACCAGCTGGCGGCCCTGGCCGGCATCCGGGTCCCCCGGAGCCACGTCTTTCATTCCAGCGATGATTTCAGCCGGATCGCCCAGGCAGCGGAGGAACTGGGATACCCGGTGTTTGTCAAGCCGGTCCGGGCCGGTTCCTCCTTCGGTATCACCAAAGTCTCCGGGCCGGAAGAGCTGCCCGCCGCCATGGAGGAGGCATTCCGCCACGACAGCGCCGTGATCCTGGAGGAGACGATCCCCGGCTTTGAGGTGGGCTGCGCGGTCATGGGCAACGAGGAACTGACCGTGGGTCTGGTGGACGAGATTGCGCTGTCGGAGGGCTTTTTCAACTATGAGGAGAAGTACACCTTAAAGACCTCCGCCATCCACTGTCCCGCCCGCATCCCGCCGGAGAAGGCGGCAGAGATCCAGGCAGCGGCAAAAACCATTTACCGTGCCCTGGACTGCCGGGTATTCGCCCGGGTGGATCTGTTCCTCACCCCGGATGGGGAGATCGTCTTCAATGAGGTCAACACCATCCCCGGCTTCACCGCCCACAGCCGCTACCCCAGCATGATGCAGGGCATCGGCATTTCCTTTGGGGAGCTGGTGACCCGCCTGATCGAGTTGGGGGTGGCGGGATGAGAACCGTGTCGATTCCCCGGGAGCAGATTTTTCAGGGGCCGCTGGTCCTGGTCAACCGGGCGCATCCCCTGCATGAAAAAGAGCGATCTGCGCTGACCTCGGTGGACCCGCACCACCCCGACATTCTTCTTGAAAGCCGGGCACGGCAGCTACTGTCTGCCTGTATCCAAAAGGCGGGGGGACAGCGGGAGATCGTGCCGGTGTCCGGCTGGCGGAGCCAGCAGGAACAGCAGCGGATCTGGGACGACTCCATGGCGGAGCATGGGGAGACATTTACCCGCCAGTATGTGGCCCTTCCAGGATGCAGTGAGCATCAGACCGGCCTCGCCATCGACCTGGGAAAGGCTGCCGGATACATCGACTTCATCCGGCCTGCCTTTCCCTATGACGGCGTCTGCGGAAGATTTAGGCGTCTGGCGGCCCGGTACGGCTTTATCGAACGCTACCAGCGGGGCAAGGAGGAAGTCACCGGGATCTCGGCTGAGCCGTGGCACTTCCGCTATGTGGGGGCGCCCCACGCCCAGCTGATGGAAACCAACGGGCTGTGTCTGGAGGAGTACCGGGACTTTTTGCGGCAGGGTCCCCGGAGCGTCGCTCTGGAAAACGGCCGCATGGCCCAGGTGTTCTATGTGCCCGCCGCCGGAGCCGTCACAGAGGTGGAAGTGCCGGAGGGCTGCTGCCAGATATCCGGCGACAATGTGGAGGGATTTATCCTGACATGGTGGGGGGATACCCATGAGAACGGCTAAGAAAACCGTCCCGACTTTGGATCTCTTTCGTCTGGCGGCAGTCCTGCTGGTGGTGATGAACCACACCTCGCCCCTGGCGGATGTGTCTGCCATGGCTGATTTCTGGCTTACCCGGGTACTGGCCCGGGTGGCAGTCCCATTCTTTCTGATGACCACTGGGTACTTTCTGAGCCGGAATCACTGGGCTGGTGTGGGGCGGCAGCTGAAAAAGCTCTGCCTGCTCTACGGCGTCTGCATCCTTTTGTATCTGCCAGTGAATCTCTATGCCGGCAGCTTCACCGGTCCGGCGGATGTTTTGCGGAAACTGCTGGTGGACGGCACCTTCTACCACCTGTGGTATTTCCCGGCGACCATTCTGGGCATCGTCATCGCCCGGTGGCTCAGCCGGCTGGGCCTGCGGGTGGCTCTGCCTGTGGCGGCGCTACTCTATCTCATCGGTCTGGGCGGGGACAGTTACTATGGACTGGTTTCCCAGATCCCGCTGCTTCGGACCCTTTACGACGGCATTTTTACACTGTGCGGCTATACCCGCAATGGCCTGTTCTTCGCGCCACTGTTCCTTCTGCTTGGGGCCGCCGGAAGGCGGTGGAACCAAAAGCTGTCTCTGGCGGGCTTCTTCCTCTCTCTGGCAGCCATGAGCGCCGAGGGGCTGTGGCTCCATCGCATGGATGTCCAGCGCCACGACAGCATGTACCTCGCCCTCCCCCTGTGCATAGTATGCCTTTTTTCTCTGCTGCTGGGCGGAAACAAGGGCGAGTCCAGGAAAGTCCGGGAATTTTCCACAGCCATGTATGTGCTCCATCCCCTCTGCATCGTACTGGTCCGGGGAGCGGCAAAGCTACTGGGACTGGGAGAAATGCTCATTGAAAACAGTGTTCTCCATTTTATTGTGGTGCTGGCGCTCAGTGCGCTGCTCTCCGCCCCTTGCCTGCTGAGGCTTCAAAAGAAGCCCAGCCCCACCGCTCGGGCCTGGCGGGAGGTGGATCTGGCGGCCCTTGGGCACAACGCCCAGGTGCTGCGGAACACATTGGCCCCGGGGACAGAGCTGATGGCGGTGGTAAAGGCGGAGGCCTACGGTCACGGCGGGGCAGTGACCGCCCGCACCTTACAGCGAGCGGGCGTCCGGGCCTTTGCCGTGGCCTGCCTGGCCGAGGGGATTGCTCTGCGAAAGGCGGGCATCCGGGGGACGATCTTGATCTTAGGTTATACCTCCCCAGAGGAAGCTCCGCTCTTGACACGATGGCATCTGACCCAGACGGTGGCGGATATTGACCACGGGCGGGCCTTGGCAGCCAGAGGGCGGCGTGTCCATGTCCATCTGGCCCTGGACACGGGGATGCACCGGCTGGGCATCCTGGCGGAAAACCGGAAGGAGATCCTGGAGGCATTCCGGCTTCCAAACCTGGTAGTGGACGGTGTCTTTTCTCATCTATACGTCTCGGACAGCCTGGAAGCCGAAGATGTTGCCTACACCCAGGAGCAGCTGACCTTGTTCTATGATACGGTGGCCTGGCTCCGAACTGCCGGATATGATCCCGGCAAAGTTCATATCCAGTCCAGCTATGGACTTTGGAACCTCCCAGCTCAGCCCTGTGACTATGTCCGGGCTGGAATCGCACTCTATGGAGTTCGAAGCGATGATGCGCCTGTTCAGCGAAGCCTTGACCTGCGGCCGGTTCTGTCTCTCCGGGCCAGAGTGGCCAGTATCCGCACTGTGCAAGCCGGAGAGAGCGCCGGGTACGGGCGGGTCTTTCAGGCAGAGCAAGAAACCAAACTGGCGGTGGTCACCATCGGCTACGCGGACGGTCTGCCCCGGGATCTGCCTCAGCGGGGCGGCCAGGTGCTGATTCAGGGCCGGCGTTGTCCTATGGTGGGGCGGATGTGCATGGACCAGTTGCTGGTGGACGTCAGCGATCTTTCGGAGGTCGCTCCTGACGATACAGTGACTATTATCGGCCGGGATGGCGGTCAGGTGATTCGGGCAGAGGAACTGGCTGCATGCTGTGGGACGATTACCAACGAACTGCTCTCCCGGTTAGGCATGCGGTTACCCATTGTTTCTGGTTAAAGAGCGGTAGGGAATTTTACAAAGATTCCGGTTCGGATTTCAACATGAATATACCTTTAAACAGGAATAGCCACCAACCACGATGAAATGGTTGATGGCTATTCCCGTTTGGTCGACACCAAGAGATTCTCTCAATCGGTTTAATCTGGTGTTTTCAAGATGTCCTTATGAGGAGTCGCCATTGCGGCTCTCTTTTTTCAGCGCTGTTTCCCCGTAGGACAAGGCTTTGCCCTGCCCGCTTTTTTCTTTTGCCGCCGGCGGCAAGGGATGTTTCGCGCCGACCGGCGCGGGGCACCTTTTTATATTTGCCTCCGGCGGCCCCATTTCTTTCAGCAGCGAAAGAAATGGGGGAAAGAACGCCGCCAAAAACCCATGGTTTTTGGATTTTCTTCCTCCGCTTGCCGGTGTGTTCTGATTCGTCCGAAATGTTGAATCGACGTATTTCTCTGCGCGCTGCCGCTTTTGCTCTGAAATGTGCCGATGCGCAGCTCTGTATTTCGCAGCTTTGTTGTTCACCGCCCCGAGGGGAAGGTTTCCAAAGGGAGGGGACGCGCACGTCCCGCTCCCTTTGGCCGGTTGGGGGAATGGGTTTCTTAAGGGAAAGGGGAAATCGGAATCCCCTTTCCCTTAAGCCGTTCTTTGGTCACTTTCTTTCGGCAAAGAAAGTGACCCGTCGGAGACATCCCCGCGCCGGTCGGCGCGGAACATCCCTTGCCGCCGCGGGCAGACCAACACACAAAAAAGACGGCTCACGCCGCCTTTTTTATGTCAACTTATTCCAGCCCCAGCGGCTCCCGCAGCGCCGCGTACAGCGCCGCCGTGTCCGGATCTTCGCCGGTGAACAGCGCAAATGCCCGCACCGCCTGCCGGATCAGCAGGTCGATGCCGCCCACTGCCCGCAGCCCCAGCCCGGACGCCGCCTCCAGCAGCGCCGTCCGCTGCGGATGGTACACCAGATCGTACACCATCGCGTCCTCCGGCGCCGCCCGCAGAAACGACAGGTCGCCGAACGCCGCGCAGCCCGCCATCCCCAGGGAGGTGGCGTTGATCACCAGCCGGCTCTCCGCCGCGTACCGCGCCAGCGCATCCAGCCCGTCGGCCACGGCGCAGCCGGAGTACCGCGCCGCCAGTGTCTCCGCCCGGCCGATACTGCGGTCACACACGGCGATCCGGGCCGCACCGGCCTGCGCCAGCGCGTGGCACACCGCCGTGGCCGCGCCGCCCGCGCCCAGCAGCAGCACGCGCTGCCCCCGGGGATCGAAGCCCTTCCCGGCCAGACTGTCCAGAAAGCCGGTGCCGTCGGTGTTGTGGCCGATGGCCCGGCCCTCCCGGAAGCACACGGTGTTCACCGCGCCGCAGGCCGCCGCCCCGCCGTCCAACTCGTCCAGCAGCGGCACGATGGCCTCCTTCAGCGGCATGGTCACATTGCACCCGGCGCACCCGCCGCCCTTGGCCCAGCCCACAAAGTCCGCCAGCTCGCTGGGCCGCACCGTCCGCACGTCGTAGCGGTACGCCGCCCCGGTCTGCTGGATCATGGCCCGGTGGATCACCGGCGACAGACTGTGGGCCACCGGGTCGCCGATGACATACAGCTGCCTCATACGCAGGCCCCGCCGCCGCAGCCCGCGTGGGGCGCGGCGCCCTGGCCCCGGTCAGGGGCGGTCTCCTTCAGATAGTCCATGGCCTCCAGATACCCCCGCAGCCCGTGGCCGCAGATGGTTTTCACGCAGGCCGGCGCCGTGACGGACACCGCCCGGAACGGCTCCCGCGCCGTGATGTCGGAGATGTGTACCTCCACCGCCGGCACGTCCACCGCCCGCAGCGAGTCATAAATGGCGTAGCTGTAGTGGGCGTAGGCGCCGGGGTTGATGACAATGCCGCTGTACCCGGCCTGCGCCGCCTGAATGGCGTCGATGAGCGTCCCCTCGTGGTTGCTCTGGAACACCTCCGCTGTGCAGCCAATGGCCTCGGCGTGCCGATAGATTTGTTGACATAATGCGTCATAGCTCTCCCTGCCGTAGATGTCCGGCTCCCGGGAGCCAAGCAGGTTGAGATTCGGCCCGTTCAGGATCAGCAGCTTCATAGATATTCTCCTCTCCAGATGTTCTCCATATCCGCGACAGCCTTTTCCAGCAGCGGCTCCGGGATACGGTGGTGGGCGCAGGCCGCATACAGCGCCCGCCGCTGCGCCGCCAACCGCTCCAGTGCGTCCCGCCCCCCTGTCAGCAGGGGACGGCCCCCCTGAAAATTGGTGGACATAATATCTTCAAGGGGCCTGTCCAGCCAGAACACGGTGCCGCTGCGGCGCAGCAGCAGGCGGTTCTCCGGCCGCAGCACCGCGCCGCCGCCGGTGGCGATGACGCACCGCTCCCGGCGGCACAGCTCCTCCAGCATCCGGCTCTCCGCGTCCCGGAAGAACGCCTCTCCGCGCTGAGAAAATATGGCAGAAATGGACTGCCCCTGCGCGGCCTCGATGGCTTCGTCGCAGTCGTAAAACGGCATGTCCAGCCGCCGGGCCAGCGCCCGTCCTGCGGAGGTCTTGCCGCTGGCGGGCAGCCCGATGAGGATCAGGTTATGCATGGCGCTCCTGCTCCTCCCGGCTCTCGGCCATCAGCAGTCGGAACAGCCGCTCCACCTGCTGCCGCCGCTGGGGCAGCAGGTCTCCCCGCCGCGCCAGCACCTCCGCCTCCCGGGCCTCGTCCAGCACCGGCAGGCCCTGTGCCGCCTTGATTTTTCCGATCTCGCCAGCCAGCGCCAGCCGCCGGGCCAGCAGCGCGGTCATCTGCTGGTCCACGTCGTCCAGCTGCCGCCGCAGCCCTGCCAGTGACCCGTCGTCATGGGGCAGCAGGCGGCAGATGGCCAGCGCCGCCGCGGCCTCCACCACCGGCGCCGCCCGCAGCACCACGCAGCTGTCGTGCCGCCCGTTCACGGTGACGGTGGTGTTTGTCATCCGCGCCAGATCCACGGTCTCCTGGGGCTTTGCGATGGACGGCGTGGGCCGGAACGTCACGGTGAACACGATGTCCATGCCGTTGGTGACGCCGCCGTTGATCCCGCCGGTGTGGTTGGTCTCTGTAAAGACCGTGCGCCCATCGGTGCGCAGCGCGTCGTTGGCCTCGCTGCCGCGGAGCGCCGCGAAGCCCTCGCCGTCGCCGAAGCCGATGGCCTTCACGGCGGGGATGGCGAACACATGGCGGCTGATCTCCGACTCCACGGTGTCCCGCCAGTCGGGGCCGCCCAGCCCGGCGGGAACGCCGGTGACGGTGCAGCGGATCTGTCCGCCCACGCTGTCGCCCTGCTCCCGGGCCTCCGCCGCCCGCTGCCGCAGCACTTCCTCGTCCAGGATCTCTGCTTTTACGGCGATATCCAGCGTTTTCAGAAACGTTTTTGCCAGACTGCCCGCCACGGTCAGCGGCGCGGTGAGCCGTCCGGAGAACCGCCCGCCGCCCCGATAGTCGTTGTATCCACCGGCGCGGACGAAGGCGGCGTAGTCGGCATGTCCGGGGCGGGGCGTGTCCTGCAGAGCCGCATAGTCGGCGGAGCGGACATCCCGGTTGCGCAGCACCGCCACCAACGCATCGCCGGTGGTGCGGCCCTGATAGACCCCGGACAGAAGCTCCACCTTGTCCGGCTCGTGCCGCCCGGTGGCCAAAGCCCCGGAGGCCCTGCGCCGCAGCAGGTCTGCGTGTATCAGCTCATCGTCCACCGGCAGCCCGGCCGGAACATTCTGGATAAGCACCCCCACGGCGGGACCGTGGGACTCTCCAAAGATCGTGTATTCCATCATGGCTCCAGCACCTCCATCCTGCCGCCAAGAGCTTCCATATCCTTCCAGAAATCCGGGTAGGACTTCGCCACCTGCCCCCCGCCGGTCAGCGTGACGCTGCCGCTGCCGCACAGCATGGCGGCGCAGCCCGCCAGCATGGCGATGCGGTGGTCGCCGAAGCTGTCCACGCAGCCGCCGTGTAATTCGGAAACGCCGATGACGATCAAGCCGTCCGCTTCCTCCTGCACCTGCGCGCCCAGCGTATGCAGCACATGGGCCACAGCGGCGGGGCGGTCACTCTCCTTGCCCCGGAGGAAGCCGCAGCCGGTGAAGCGGGTGGTGCGTCCGGGCTGCAGCGCGGCGTACAGCGCCAGCGGCATCAGCAGGTCGGGGGTGTCGGTCATGTCGACACATGGCGGCAGGTCATCCAGATACGACAGGATGACCGAGTCACCCTGCATGCCGCGCAGCGGTGCCTCCCGGTTAATTTCATGTTGTATTCCGGTTTCGTTCATGATGGCTTCATGTTGTACTTCCTCATGTAATTCCACATGGAGCGTATACCCCTCTGCGGAGCAACGCCGCTGTTGCTGCACACGGGCCAGCACCAACCAGAACGCCGCCGCTGACCAGTCCGGCGCCGTTAGCAGCGGTGCGGGGCGGTAGGTCTGCCCGCCATCGATGTGGTAGCCGCTGTCTGTCCGGGTCACGGCGATACCGTGGTGACGGAGGACGCGGCAGGTCATGTCCAGATAGGGCCGGGACACCGGCTTATCGGTTAACATAATATCAGACGATCCCGGCAGCAGCGGCAGCGCCATCAAAAGACCGCTGACCACCTGAGAGGTGGCGGCGGGGGACAGCGTCCATGTGCCGCTGTGGAGGGGGCGTGTCAGCGCCAGTCCCTCCGGTGTGGGGCGCAGCCCCAGATCGGCGGGAATGGGCCGCTGCAAAAGCCGGGGTGAGCCGGTGAACCTGTCTCTTATACACATCTCCGAGC
>URVR01000027.1 GCA_900551355.1 uncultured Eubacteriales bacterium
TATGCGATCGTCGGCAGCGTCAGATGTGTATAAGAGACAGGTACATGATCCGGCAGTCCGGTCGTTTCGAGTATGATGAAAATCTGGATGCGTTCTACGACTACGAAGGCTATGCTCTGCAGCGCATGAGCGAGGAGGACGGAATGTTCACCGACCGGGGCTATATCACCTACAAGGGCTATACCAGTCTGGCGGAGATCATGGATGGCAGTCAGAGCAGATGTATGGAGATGGGAGGCATGGCATGATCATTCAGGCGGAACTGAAGCGAAAGCGGTCTGAGTACGAAGGCGAAGCCTGCGCCGTGGATAAGGTTATCGAGCTGCCCACCCAACGGTTTAATCAGTTCAGCCATGCTCTGCTGGCGGACTATGATTTCATCGCAGAGAGCAAAAATGACATTCGGCACGATGATGCTGCCAGGCACTGTCTGCTCATCCTCGATGCGGACGGAATAGACGGATTTCTTGTTGACCCGCAGGGGTACAACTACGCAAGGTACAGTGCTTTCATTCCCAACGCACGCAGTCTGCTGACACCGGATATGGCAATTGACCGCAGTTACCTATCATCGGCAAAACCTTGGTGGGACGAGGACCGAGATGAAATGCTCCGCATGACGTTGCACGTCGATGGAAAGCCGGACTACACCCTCATCCTCCCTGCTGACGAGAAATACCTCGATGCTGTGAAGTCTTACCTCGACATCAATGTCTTTGCGGATGCGATGCTTTGTGACATTCGTTTCAAGGTGCCGTATATCGGTGAGTTGATCTGCGACACGGATTGCCCCGCTGTGGAGGATTACAACGACTTTGCAGAAAAGCTGGAGGCCATCTGGCAGAAGGATGGGATGCTTCTGACCTACGCCGCTGTGCTGGATGCCGAACGACCGGAAACCCTGCACCGAGCCGTAGAGCTCCTACAAGATCTGGATAACTACCAGCGCATCACGGAGGGTGCCTACGGATATGGTCAACAGCGCTTACAGGAAACGCTGGGGCTGGATGATGAGGCCATCTATGAGCTGGACGGCTACATGGATTTTGAGAAATACGGTCAGGACTGCATGGAAAACGACTGCGTGACAAAAACAGAGTTCGGCCTGCTGCGCCGCTTGGACCCGCCGTTCCCTGTGCAGCAGCAGGGACAGAGGATGATGTAAGCAAAAGCGGCTCGATCCGTTTGGATCAAGCCGCTTGATAAGCAGACAAACTGGAATTGTCTAAAATAGTAAAGCCGTACCACTTACTATTTTTTCTTTTACTGCTGAAACAGTATCTTTGATTGAATGCGTAGTTGTATCTATAACATTTAATTCATAGATTCCTAAATTGGAAAATTGATTCCACATTGTTTCAACTAATTCAATATTTGTTTCTCTGTCTAACTTTGAGCGTTCGATAGCTCGCTTCATAGTTTCTTCTTTACTTGCCCTTAAAACGATATAGTGTACTTCATAATGCTCTTGAACAATGTTGAGCCACGGCTCTAAAAACCACGGTCCTACAATGCCATCTACAATTACATCATATCCACCACGAGCATATCGCTTCGCAGCTTCTAAAAACGCTTCAATGACAATCAAATTTTGCTCATTTGATTCTGGCAAATGCGGTGGTATTGCCCCTTTACTCAAATAATGATAAAAGTCATCTGTGTGCATATGCACAGACTTTTCCAAATCTGATTCTTTTGCAACAGCAGATGCCGTTGTAGTTTTTCCTGTCCCCGGCGCACCTGTGATTACAATAATTCTCCCTTGATTCATCTATATTTTACCTCCACAAATCCCGATTAGTTTGCCACATTATAGCATACCCCCAAAAAAACGTGTAAAGCCAAATTCCACACCGAAAGGAGAGCTTAACCTTGAAAGATGCAACGCAATTTCATATCCGACCAGCCCGCCCGGAGGAGGCGGGCTTATTTTATACCCCACACCCCGAAGAAGATAAGCGGCTGGGTAGGGAATGATAAGCAACTTTACATTATTGATTTTAACAGAAATGACTTTGGAGATCCGTGGGAAGAATTTAACCGCATTGTGTGGTGTGCTCAAGCTGCTCCTTTATTTGCAACCGGAATGGTAAACGGGTACTTCGATAATGATGTGCCGGTTCAGTTTTGGGAGTTGCTCGCACTTTATATCAGCAGTAATACTTTATCTTCTGTGCCTTGGGCAATTCCTTTTGGTCAGAGCAAAATTCAAGTAATGGTAAATCAAGCAAAAGATGTACTAAGTTGGTATGATAATATGACAAAACCCGTTCCAACTTGGTACAAAGAAGTTATAAACAAATAATACGAAGCATACGTCACCGAGTCCATAGGGATAGCGAGCATCGGATTGTGACAACACAATCCGAAAAGGAGTCAAATGTAAAGCAGTTGGGGCACCTTCCTTACGGAGGGTGCCCCAAGGGTGGTCTTGTTTTTTTGGAATGTACCGCGGGCCGAGGCTCGAAAGGGCACGAGCGCAGCGAGAAAAACGTGCCGGGGGCACGTTTTGGTGCCCGTGTGCGCTTCGCGGCGGGGAGGGCAAAAAGATCAGTCGCTGTCCAGCTTGAGGACGGCCATGAACGCCTCCGTGGGCACCTGCACCGTGCCCAGGTTGCGCATTTTCTTCTTGCCCTCTTTCTGCTTCTCCAACAGCTTCTTCTTGCGGGTGATGTCGCCGCCGTAGCACTTGGCCAGCACGTCCTTGCGCATGGCCTTCACCGTCTCGCGGGCGATGATGCGTCCGCCGATGGCCGCCTGAATGGGCACCTCGAACAGCTGGCGGGGGATGTTCTCCTTCAGCTTCTCGCACAGGCGGCGGGCACGGGGATACGCCTTGTCCCGGTGGGCGATGAAGCTCAGGGCGTCCACGCCGTCGCCGTTGAGCAGCAGGTCCACCTTCACCAGATCGCTGGTGCGGTAGCCGGACAGCTCATAGTCCAGAGAGGCGTAGCCCTTGGTGTTGGCCTTCAGCGTGTCGAAGAAGTCGTAGATGATCTCGTTCAGCGGCATCTGGTAATGCAGCTCCACCAGGTGGGTGTCCAGATACTGCATGTCCTTGAACTCGCCGCGGCGCTCCTGGCACATGGGCATGATGTTGCCCACGAAGTCCTGGGGGGAGATGATGGACACCTTCACATACGGCTCCTCCGCGTGCTCGATGGTGCCGGGATCCGGGTAGTTGTGGGGGTTATCCACCTTGACCATGGTGCCGTCGGACTTATAGACGTGGTAGATGACGCTGGGCAGCGTGGTCACAAGGTCCAGATTGAACTCCCGTTCCAGCCGCTCCTGGATGATCTCCATGTGGAGCATGCCCAGGAAGCCGCAGCGGAAGCCGAAGCCCAGCGCCACAGAGGATTCCGGCTCGAAGGTCAGGGAGGCGTCGTTGAGCTGGAGCTTTTCCAGCGCGTCCCGGAGGTCGGGGTATTTGCTGCCGTCCTCGGTGTAGATGCCGCAGTAGACCATGGACTGGGCGGGGCGGTAGCCGGGCAGCGGCTCCGACGCCGGGTCGGCGGCGTCGGTGATGGTGTCGCCCACCCGGGTGTCCTTGACGTTCTTGATGCTGGCGGTGAAATAGCCCACCTCACCGGCCTGCAGGCAGTCCGTCGGCTCGTTGCCCAGAGGCTTGAGGTAGCCGCACTCCAGAATGGTGTACTCCGCGCCGGAGGCCATCATCCGGACGGTCTGCCCCTTGCGGATGGTGCCCTCCATGATGCGGAACAGTACCACCACGCCTACATAGGGGTCGTACTGGCTGTCGAACACCAGCGCCCGCAGCGGCGCCTTGGGGTCGCCCTTGGGGGCGGGCACGTTCTGCACCACGTCCTCCAGCACAGCGTCGATGTTGATGCCCAGCTTGGCGGAGATCTCCGGCGCCTCCAGCGCCGGCAGGCCGATGATGTCCTCCACCTCCTGCTTGGCCTTCAGGGGGTCGGCGGCGGGCAGGTCGATCTTGTTGAACACCGGCAGGATCTCCAGATCGTGGTCCATGGCCAGGTAGGTGTTGGCCAGCGTCTGGGCCTCCACGCCCTGGGTGGCGTCCACCACCAGCAGCGCGCCCTCGCAGGCCGCCAGGGAGCGGCTGACCTCGTAGTTGAAGTCCACATGGCCCGGCGTGTCGATGAGGTTCAGGGCGTAGGTCTCGCCGTCCTGCGCCTTGTAGAAGATCTGTACGGCCCGGGACTTGATGGTGATGCCCCGCTCGCGCTCCAGATCCATGTTGTCCAGCAGCTGGTTCTCCATCTCACGCTCCGGCACGGCGTTGCACTTCTCCAGCAGGCGGTCCGCCAGCGTGGATTTACCATGGTCGATGTGGGCGATGATGGAAAAGTTGCGGATATGGGATTGGTCAAACATATGCAAAAGCCTCCTTTGGGAACCCCGATTCTCTTATGGTCTTGCCGCCAGCTCGTCCACATTGTGGACCACCTGCGCCGTGCTCTGCCCCAGTCCGGGGGCGGCGGTGAGCGCGTCGGAGGTCAGCTCCGGCATCTGCTCCGCACCGGCCAGCGCCCGCAGGTACGCCGCGCGGCTGCGCAGCATGGCCGCGTCCACCGCGCCGGCGTCGAAATCCACCGGGTCGGTGGCGAAAAAGTCCTCGTTGCCGCCGCTGCGCCGGTACAGGTGCCGCAGCAGGGTGTACAGCGCCGTGCTGAGGCAGTCGCCGGCGGCGGTGATGGCCGCCCGGTCGCCCCACTTGCCCAGCAGGTCGAACAGCACGCCGGTGGTGTTCACCACCAGCTTCTTTTGCAGCGTGGCCAGAATACTGCCCTTCAGCGTGCCCTTTTCATCGCTGGCGTCGTACAGCTCCGCCGCCTCGATGATGGAGCCGTCCCGGGAGTTGGTGCGCCCCAGCAGGAAGTCCGCCGACACATGATAGAAGTCGCAGGCCCGGGCCACGAAGGCCAGTCCCGGCTCCCGGATGCCGTTTTCATAGTGGCTCAGCAGTGCCTGGCTGATGCCCAGGGCCGCCGCCGCCTTCCGCTGGCTGATGCCCATCTCCTGCCGCAGCAGGCTCAGTGTTCTGGAAAAATCCGTTGCCATCTCTCTCACCCCGTCAAATTTTATACAGCCCGTAAATCATACCCTATTTTATACAGCTTGTAAATGACTTTTTCATCCGGTGGACGGAAAAATTTGCACCGCCTCCGCGGCTGTGCTACAATAGGGCAAAATCACTTCGGAGGTGCATCATGGAAGAACAACTGACTCTGTATGTGCGCTATACGGCCAATGACGGCTGCCGCGAGGCCTTCGTCCGAGAGATCGTGGAGGCGGGCATCCTCACCCTGATCCGTCAGGAGGCGGGCTGTCTGGCCTACGACTACTACTTCTCCGCCCAGGACGAGAACGTGGTGCTGCTCATCGAGCGGTGGGAGAGCGCGGAACACCAGCGCATCCACATGCAGCAGCCCCACATGACCCGTCTGCGGGAGATCAAGGACAAGTACATCGCCGCCACCAAGCTGGGCCGCGTCCGGCTGGAGGACTGACCATGCTGTTCGACACCCACGCCCACTACGACGACGAGGCCTTCGACGCCGACCGGGACGCGGTGCTGACGGCGCTGCCGGGGCAGGGGGTGGGTCTTGTCCTGAACCCCGGCTGCGACGTGGAGAGCTCCCGCAAGGCGGTGCAGTACGCGGCGGCGTATCCCCACGTCTACGCGGCGGTGGGCATCCATCCGGAGAACTGCGGCGGCTATACCGCCGGGGATCTGGCGGCGCTGGAAAAGCTGGCACAGCAGCCCGGGGTGGCGGCCATCGGCGAGATCGGGCTGGACTACTACTGGGCGGAGAACCCGCCCCGGGAGCTGCAGCAGCAGGTGCTCCGGGATCAGCTGGCACTGGCCCGGGAGCTGGCGCTGCCCGTCATCATCCACGACCGGGAAGCCCACGCCGACACGCTGGCCATCATCCGGGAGTTCCCCGGCATCACCGGCGTGTTCCACTGCTTCTCCGGCAGTCCGGAGATGGCGCAGGAGCTGTTGAAGCTGGGGTGGTATCTGGGCTTTGACGGCCCCGTGACCTACAAGAACGCCCGGCGCGCCCCGGAGGTCGCGGCGGTGACGCCGCTGGACCGGATGCTCATCGAGACGGACAGCCCCTACATGACGCCGGTGCCCTACCGGGGCAAACGCAACGACTCCGGCTATGTCCATCTGGTGGCGGAGAAGCTGGCGGAGTGGAAGGGCGTGACGCCGGAGGAGATGGCCCGCATCACCACGGAAAACGGGAAGCGGCTGTTCCGCATCCCCTGAGACCGGCACATACCCGGCAAAGGCAACGCACAAAACCGCGGAGGGCGCAGCCCTCCGCGGTTTTTCCGGTGATTTTCCGGTTTCCTCTTGCTTTTTATCGAATGATTCGATAAACTGGTATCCTGACAACATTTTAACGGAGGTATCCCCCCATGAAGCAACTGAACCGCTGGGTCTACGCCATCGTGGGCGTGATCGTGCTGCTGTTTGCCGGTCTTGTCTACGCGTGGAGCGTGCTGTCCACTCCCATCGCCGCCGAGTTCACCGCGTGGAGCAAGGCGCAGCTGAGCCTGACGTTCACGCTGGTGATGATCCTGTTCTGCGTCGGCTCCCTGCTGTGCGGCCTGCTGGCCGGCAGGCTCAGCGCCAAGACCTCCGTGCGCATCGGCGCGGTGCTGTTCCTGCTGGGCTTCTTTCTGGCCAGCCGCACCCAGACCCCGGTCATTCTGTACATCGGCTTCGGCTTCCTGTGCGGTCTCGGCTCCGGCATGTGCTACAACGCGGTGATGAGCACCATGGTCCGCTGGTTCCCCGACCGGCCCGGTCTTATCTCCGGCGTGCTGCTGATGGGCTTCGGCGGCGGCAGCTTCGTCATCGGCAAGCTGTATCAGGCGTGGACGCCGGCGGAGATCGGCGGCTGGCGCACCAGCTTTCTGGTGATGGGCGTCCTCATCTTCGTGGTGCTGGCGGTCTGCTCTTTCTTCTTTGTGGCGCCGCCGGCGGACTTTGCGGCACCGGCGGCCAAGGGCGGCGCCAAGGCCGTCCGTCCCGCGGCGGCGGACTGCACCCCCGGCCAAATGCTGAAAAAGCCCGCCTTCTGGCTGTACTATGTGTGGGCCATCGCCCTCAGCGCCGCCGGTCTTGCCCTGATCTCCCAGGCCAGCGGCATGGTGTGGGAGGCCAGCGCCGACCAGACCGCCGCGGCTGTGGCCACCATCGTGGGGCTCATCTCCATCTGCAACGCCCTGGGCCGGGTGCTGTTCGGCGGTATGTACGACAAGTACGGCCGCAGCCTGTCCATGCAGCTGGTGAACATCCTGTTCATCGCCACCGCCGCCATCCTGATCTTCGCCCTCAGCAGCCGCAGCGTCACGGTGGTCATCATCGGCTTCATCGTGGGCGGTCTGGCCTACTCCGGCGTGACGCCCACCAACTCCGCGTTCTGCCGGGCGTATTTCGGCCCCGCACACTATCCGGTGAACTTCCCCCTCATCAACAGCAACCTGATCTTCGCCAGCTTCGGCAGCACCATCTCCGGCGCGCTGTTCGATGCCAGCGGCTCCTATAACAGCACGTTCTTTTTGATCATCGGGCTGGCCGCGGCGGGCATCGTCTGCTCCCTGGCTATCTCGGTGCTGGACAAGAAGCAGAAATAAGCGCAAAAAAGCCTGACCGCTGTGCGGTCAGGCTTTTTGTACGGTTTTTTGCAGCGGTCAGCACAGCTTGGCGCCGGCGGGCACGCTGTCGTCGATGAGCATCAGGTGCAGCTTCTCCTCGCCGTGCTCGTGGTGGACGGCGGAGATCAGCATGCCGCAGGAGGGAATGCCCATCATCTTCCGGGGCGGCAGGTTCAGGATGGCGATGGCCGTCTTGCCGATGAGCTGCTCCGGCTCGTAGTACTGGTGGATGCCGGAGAGGATGATGCGGTCCGTGCCGCTGCCGTCGTCCAGCGTGAACTTCAGCAGCTTGTCGGACTTCTTCACCGCCTCGCAGTTCTTGATCTTCACGGCGCGGAAATCGGACTTCAGGAACGTGTCGAAGTCCACTTCCTCCTCCACATAGGGGTCCAGCTCCACGGTGGGCTGGGCCGCCTTCTTCTGAGCCTCCTGCAGGGCATCCAGCTCCGCCAGCGCCTTCTCGGTGTCCACGCGGGGGAACAGGTTCTCGCCCTTGCAGACCTGGGCCTGGGCGGGCAGTACGCCCCACACGTTGGCGCTGTCCCACGTCCGGGCGGCCTCGCCGGCACCGATCTTCTCAAAGATCTTGCCGCAGGTCTCCGGCATCACGGGGGTCAGCAGGGTGGTGCAGACGCGGATAGTCTCCAGCAGGTTATAGAGCACCGTGGCCAGGCGGGTGCGCTTGCTCTCGTCCTTGCCCAGCGTCCAGGGGGTGGTCTCGTCGATATACTTGTTGGCGCGGTCGATGACCTTGAACACCTCGTCCAGGCCGTTCTGGAGCTGGAGCTTGTCCATCTCCGCCTCGTAGCGGTCACGGAGGGCGCAGACGGTCTTCTTCAGGTCGCAGTCCTCGGGGGCGTCCTCCCGGTCGGCGGGCAGGGTGCCGCCGAAGTACTTCTCCGCCATGCCGGTGGTGCGGCTCACCAGGTTGCCCAGCTTGTTGGCAAGGTCGGTGTTGATGGTGTTGATCAGCAGCTCGTTGGAGAAATTGCCGTCCGAGCCGAAGGGGAACGTGCGCAGCAGGAAGAAGCGCAGGGCGTCCACGCCGAACATCTCGGACAGGGCGTAGGGGTCCACCACGTTGCCCTTGGACTTGCTCATCTTGCCGCCGTCGATGACCAGCCAGCCGTGGCCGTAGACGTGCTTGGGCAGGGGCAGACCCATGCTCATCAGCATGGCGGGCCAGATGATGCTGTGGAACCGGACGATCTCCTTGCCCACGATGTGGTAGTCGGCGGGCCAGTACTTGTCAAAGTCGTGGTAGCGGTCGTTCTCCAGACCCAGCGCCGTGCAGTAGTTGAACAGGGCGTCCACCCAGACATACACCACATGGCCGGGGTCGAAGTCCACGGGGATGCCCCACTTGAAGCTGGTGCGGGAAACGCACAGATCCTCCAGACCCGGCTTGATGAAGTTGTTCACCATCTCGTTGACGCGGGTGCGGGGCTGCAGGAAATCGGTGTCCTCCAGCAGGTGCTGCACCTTGTCCGCGTACTTGCTCAGCCGGAAGAAGTAGGCCTCCTCCTCGGCGTCGTGTACCTCGCGGCCGCAGTCGGGGCACTTGCCGTCCACCAGCTGGCTCTCCGTCCAGAAGCTCTCGCAGGGGGTGCAGTACTTGCCCTTGTAGGCACCCTTATAGATGTCGCCGTTGTCGTACATCCTCTTGAAGATGCGCTGCACGGCGGCGCAGTGATAGTCGTCGGTGGTGCGGATGAAGCGGTCGTTGGAGATGTTCATCAGCTTCCAGAGGTCACGGACGCCCCGCTCGCCGTCCACGATGCGGTCCACGAAGGCCTGGGGAGTCATGCCGGCCTCCTCCGCCTTGGTCTCGATCTTCTGGCCGTGCTCGTCGGTGCCGGTGAGGAACATGACGTCATAGCCCTGCAGGCGCTTGTAGCGGGCGATGGCGTCGGTGGCCACGGTGCAGTAGCTGTGGCCGATGTGCAGCTTGTCCGACGGGTAGTAGATGGGTGTTGTGATATAAAACGTCTTCTTTTCCATGGATCCTTTATCTCCTTTTCCGCCGCCCCGAATGGAAGGGCGGCTTAAAAATACGGGTAACTATTCATTCTATTTTAGAGCACACGGTCTGCTTTGTCAATCTATTCACCAGCCAGGCGGCAAAAAACCGCCCGCTTTTTGCGTAAAAACTTATTTACAGACGGAGAAAGATTTTGTATAATGTGAGTCAGCGATTTACGCGGCGCCGCGGGCGACGCCGGAAGGAACAAATAAGCTTAGGAGGAAACCCACAATGTCTTACAAAATTCTCGTGATCAATCCCGGCTCCACCTCCACCAAGATCGGTGTGTACGAGGACGAGCAGCTGCTCTTCGACAAGACCCTGCGCCACAGCGCAGAGGATATTGCCCAGTTCAACACCATCCCCGCCCAGAAGGACTGGCGCCGTGATCTGGTGATGAAGGCGCTGCGCGAGCAGGGCTTCGACGCCCGCACCCTTTCTGCTGTCTCCGGCCGCGGCGGTCTGCTGCGTCCCATCCGCGGCGGCACCTACGCCGTCAACGACAACATGGTCAAGGACTGCACCATCGGCGTGCAGGGCCAGCACGCCTCCAACCTGGGCGGCCTGATCGCCCGCGAGATCGGCGACGAACTGGGCATCCCCTCCTACATCGTTGACCCCGTGGTCATCGATGAGATGGCCGATGTGGCGCGCTATGCCGGTCATCCCCTGTTCCAGCGTGTCAGCATTTTCCACGCCCTGAACCAGAAGGCCGTGGCCAAGCGCTTTGCCAAGGAGCAGGGCAAGAAATATGAGGAGCTGAACCTCATCGTCTGCCACATGGGCGGCGGCGTTTCCATCGGCGCCCACATGAAGGGCAACGTGGTGGACACCCAGAACGCACTGGACGGCGAGGGTCCCTTCTCTCCCGAGCGCTCCGGCTCCCTGCCCACCGGCCAGCTGGTGAAGCAGTGCTTCTCCGGCAAGTACACCGAGGGGGAGATGCACCGCATGCTCTCCGGCCGCGGCGGTCTGGTGGCCTACACCGGCTCCAACGACATGCGCTATCTGCTGGCGCAGGCCGAACACGATAAGAAGATCGCCGGTGTGGTGGACGCGTTCCACTATCAGATCGGCAAGGAGATCGGCGCCATGGCCGCCGTTATGCACGGCAAGGTGGATCAGATCATCCTCACCGGCGGCATCGCCTATGGCAAGGAGACGGTGGATGCCATCTCCGAGATGGTCGGCTGGATCGCCCCCATCACCGTCTACCCCGGTGAGGACGAGCTGCTGGCGCTGGCGCAGGGCGCTCTCCGCGTGCTCAAGGGCGAGGAGCCGGCACTGGAGTACCGCCGTCCCCGTCCCGACGACAACAACTGAGAAAACGGCATAAAAAATTCCCCGGCCGGCGGTCGGGGAATTTTTTTGTTCAGTTTCCGACGACATAGCTGCCGGAGGCAGGGGCCTCCGCCGCCGTCACCACCAGGCGGGTCTCCGGGTCGTAACCGTCGGGCAGCTGGCGCCGCACCGCCGCCGCGTCCTCCCCGCCGGGGAGGTAGATGCGGTCGAACAGCTCCGCCAGCCGGGGCACCGTCAGGGCGTTGTCCGCGCTGCCCCGCAGCGTCACCGACAGGGCCACGCCCTCCGGCAGGCCGCTGCGCAGGCTCTGGGCGAAGTCCGCCAGGATCTGGGCGTGGTCGCTGCCGCCGTTGGCGATGGCGTCCAGCTCACCCTCCGCCGGGTAGCAGAACCAGTCCAGCAGGATCTCGTCAAAGCCCAGCGCCGCGCACTCGTTGACCAGAGAGCTGATGTAGCTGAGCACCGCGGGATCCGTGGGGTCCAGCCACGCACCGCCGTTGGCGTCATACCAGATGCTGTCGTCCGCCCGCACCAGCGCCGTCTCCGGCAGACCCCGGGCATAGGCGGCGTCGGCGAAGCAGCAGATGCGCGCCACCGTATAGCGGTCGCTGGCCAGCAGCTGCTTCAGGCAGTCCAGCGGGCGGCCCCGCTCCACCACCACATTCTGCGGCACCGACACCTGGGTATCGTAGGTGATGCCGCCGTTTTCACGTTTCACCGCCAGCACCATATCCTCCGGCGCCAGCGTGTTCATGATGTAGTCCGCGCCCCACCACAGACAGTCGTCCGGCAGGCGGACAGCATGGAGGGCCGTCACCGGCGTCAGCTTGCTCTCCGGCTCCAGACGGTCAATGTCCACATCGTCCACCGGCGGTGTGTCGGTCTGCCCCTGCTGGTCGCGGCGGCCCCAGGGCAGCTCCAGATGCACCTGCCCGGCCTCGTCGTAGACCAGGTAGTTCTGCACCGCCAGATAGCCGATGGCGCCCAGCAGGACCAGCACCAGCACCACGATCAGCACGATCCGTCCGGCGGACACGCGGCCGCGGTAGCTGTTGTAGCCTTTCGTTGCCATAGGCGCTCCCTCAGGGCTGGATGCTGTCCACCAGCGCCACGCGGCGGGCATGACGTCCGCCCTCGAACTCCGTGGACAGGAAGATCTCCACCATGCGCTTGGCCAGATTGGGGCCGGTGATGCCGGCGCCCAGCGCCAGCACGTTGGCGTCGTTATGGCGGCGGGTCATCTCCGCCTGCAGGCAGTCGGTACACAGGGCGCAGCGCACGCCGCCCACCTTATTAGCGGCCATGGACACGCCGATGCCGGTGGTGCAGATGACGATGCCCTTGTCACACTCCCCGGCGGCCACGGCCCGCGCCACCTTTTCCGCGTAAACGGGGTAGTCCACGCTCTCCGTGGAGAAGCAGCCCACATCCTCAAAGTCGATGTCGTGCTCCTCCAGCCAAATCAGAATGTCCTGCTTCAGCAGGTAGCCGCCGTGGTCGCAGCCGATGGCAATTTTCATGGTCGTGTTCTCCTTTTTCTTTTATAGCTGGTGGAAAAGGGGCTTTCCGCCCTCAAAGGTACAGAAATAATGGAACCCGCAGTCCCGCAGCAGCTGCTGCCGCTCCCGGATGGCGCAGCCCACCATGTCGCAGGAGTGGGCGTCGGAGCCGAGGGTGATGACCTCGCCGCCCAGCTCCCGGTACAGCCGCAGGATGGCGGCGTCCGGCAGGGGGGTGTTGCCCCGGTTGGTGTTGCACTCGATGCCCAGTCCTCTGGGGATGATGGTGCGGAAGATGTCCGCCACCTGCGCCATGTGGGCATCGAAGGTCATATGCTCGCCCAGGTTCTCGTTCATGTACCGCAGCGGCAGGGTCAGATGACCCAGCACGCTGAACTTTCCCCATTTCGCCAGCTCCAGCACATCCTCCAGATAGCTGTCGATAAGTGCATGATAATACGTTTCCGTATTTTTTTCAATGTAGTAAAAGTCAAAATAGCCGAATTTTTTTCCGGCCATGTGGACCGAGCCGATGACGAAGTCCAGCGCGGGCGCGTGGGACAGCAGGTGCTCCGCCCGGTCGAAGGCCATGTTGGCCTCGCCCAGCTCCGCGCCCAGCCGGATGGTCAGCCGGTCGCCGTACAGGCGGCGGGCCTCCGCCAGCTCACGGAGCGATTTGTCCCAGTCGAAGTCCCAACGGGGCGCGTTGCTGCCCCAGTAGACCGTGTCCACATGGTCGGTGACGCAGATCTCGTCCAGTCCCCGGGACAGGGCGGCCTCCGCCAGGCGGGCGATGGTCTCCTTCCCGTCGGGGGAGCTGTCGGAATGGGTGTGATAATCAGCCAGATACATACTGCACCTTATTTCTTCTTATTGAAGCCAAAAAAGCTCTTGCGCTTTTCGTAGTTGCTCTCGCCCAGCGTCTCGCTGAATTTCTTCAGCGCGTCCTTCTGCTCCCGGTTCAGGTTCCGGGGCGTCTCGATGGTCACGGTGACGTACTGGTCGCCGCGGCCGCGGCCGTTGAGGACAGGGATGCCCTTGCCCCGCAGGCGGAACACGGTGCCGGTCTGGGTGCCCTCGGGGATGTCGTACTTCACCTGACCGTCGATGGTGGGAATCTCCAGCGTGGCGCCCAGCACCGCCTGACTGAAGGTGATGGGCGCTTCGCAGAACACGTCGTTGCCCTCCCGGCGGAACAGCTCGTGGGGCCGCACCATCACCGTGATCAGCAGGTCGCCGGCGGGGCCGCCGTTCTTGCCGGCGTTGCCCTGGCCCCGCAGGGAGATAGTCTGGCCGTGGTCGATGCCGGCGGGGATGTTGACCTTGATGGTCTTGCGCTTGCGCACCGCGCCGGTGCCGCCGCAGTCGGTACAGGGCTGGTGGATGATCTTGCCAGTGCCGCGGCAGCGCTGGCAGGGACGGCTGCTGGCGAACACGCCCATGGGCGTGCGCTGCTGCACCTGTACCACGCCGCTGCCGTGACAGTCGGGGCAGATCTCCGGTGTGGTGCCGGGGGCGCAGCCATTGCCCTTACAGGTGGGGCACTGCTCGCTGCGCTCGATGGTGACCTCCTTCTCTGTCTCTTATACACATCTGACGCTGCCGACGATCGCATAAGTGTAGATC
>URVR01000028.1 GCA_900551355.1 uncultured Eubacteriales bacterium
TCTACACTTATGCGATCGTCGGCAGCGTCAGATGTGTATAAGAGACAGTCCTCGTAGAGGATGGTCAGGGGGTAGTCCACCGGCAGGATGTGGGGATGCTCACCGGGCAGGTCGGACACGTCCGCCCGGAGGACATCCCCGGTGCGGAGGACGCGGTTTACCGGGGCGGGCACGCCGTTGACGGTGATGGCGTCCCGGAATTTCAGGCGGCTGAGGAGGCTGCCGGAGATGTGCCACAGACCCCGCAGCAGCTCCTTGACGGTGCAGCCATCCTGGGTGGCGGAGACGGTATGGGATAAAATACGCACGGGCGGTACCTCCTTTCCGGTGAAAAACAGTATAGCACATTCCGGCGGGATGTGCTATACTGTGGGCACCGAATCTACGAAAGTGAGGACGCGATATGGCATCCAGGGTGTACTTTGCCGACCTGCGGGCGGACTATCATGAGAATTTGCAGCAGAAGCTGACCCGGCTGATGAAAACGGCGGGCATGGGCGATATCGATTTCAACGAGAAATATGTAGCTATCAAGATGCACTTCGGTGAGCCGGGCAATCTGGCATTTCTGCGGCCCAACTGGGCCAAGACGGTGGCGGATTTCGTGAAGGAGCGGGGCGGCAAGCCCTTTCTGACGGACTGCAACACCCTGTATGTGGGCGGGCGGAAGAACGCGCTGGACCATCTGGACAGCGCCATGCTCAACGGCTTCAATCCCATGACCACCGGCTGTCAGATCCTCATCGCCGACGGTCTGAAGGGCAACGACGAGGTGGAGGTGCCGGTGGCCGGCGGCGAATATGTACAGAATGCCAAGATCGGCCGGGCCGTTATGGACGCGGACGTGTTCATCTCCCTGACCCATTTCAAGGGTCACGAGACGGCGGGCTTCGGCGGCTGCCTGAAGAATATCGGCATGGGCTGCGGCAGCCGCGCCGGTAAGATGGAGCAGCACAACGCCGGCAAGCCCCATGTGAAGCAAAAGCTGTGCGTGGGCTGCGGCCAGTGCCGGAAGATCTGCGCCCACGGCGCGCCGATCATCACCGACGGCAAGGCCGTCATCGACCACGACAGATGCGTGGGCTGCGGCCGCTGCATCGCCGTCTGCCCCAAGAACGCGGTGCAGGTGGACAATGACGAATCCACCACCAACCTGAACCGGAAGATCGCGGAGTACACCAAGGCCGTGGTGGACGGCCGTCCCTGCTTCCACATCTCGCTGGTCATCGACGTGTCCCCCAACTGCGACTGCCGTTCGGAGAACGACATGCCCATCGTACCCAACGTGGGTATGTTTGCCTCCTTTGACCCGGTGGCGCTGGACATGGCCTGCGTGGACGCGGTCAACGCCCAGACACCCCTGTGCGGCTCCGCCGCCGGCGGCGAGGAGGAACATGTCCATGCGCACGACCACTTCCAGCGCATCCATCCGGACACCGACTGGCGCAGCTGTCTGGAGCACGGCGAGAAGATCGGCATCGGCACACGGGAGTATGAACTCATCAAGATCTGAAAACGCGGGTAAAAAAGAAGTCTCCGGCACAGCCGGAGACTTCTTTTTTAGTCCTCGTGGGGCTTTACGTCCTGATAGAGCATGTTCCATACCACCTGATAGGCGTGGAGGGTGTCCGCACCATGGCAGACCATGCGCACCTCCATGTCCGGGTGGTCACGGAGAAAGTCCATGATGGCCTTCAGGGCCACATGGGCGGCCTGCAGCACCGGGTAGCCGTAGACACCGGTGGAGATGGAGGGGAAGTCCACGCTGCGGCAGCCGTGGGCCGCCGCCAGCGTCAGGGCATTGCGGTAGCAGGAGGCCAGCAGCGCCGCCTCACCGCAGCCGCCGCCCCGCCAGATAGGGCCGGGGGTGTGGATGACGTACTTACAGGGCAGGCGGTAGGCGGCGGTGAGCTTCGCCTGTCCCGTCTCGCAGCCGTGGAGGGTGCGGCACTCCGCCAGCAGCTGCGGCCCGGCGGCACGGTGGATGGCGCCGTCCACGCCGCTGCCGCCCAGCAGGGAGGTGTTGGCGGCGTTGACGATGGCGTCGGCATGGGACTGGGTGATGTCGCCCTGCACGATGGAAAGCATGAAATGCACCTCCCGGAAAAGTTTGGAAAATCAGGCAATATTAAGGGGCTGTTCAGATTACGGACAAAAATATTTACAGATTTGCCCGTTTATGCTATTATAGTATGGTTAGAACAGGTATGCAACAGTGGGAAAGGAAAGCCAGTGAGAAAATATGTACCGGCCTATGAGGGCAACCTGCGCAAGCACGCGCTGTCGGTGCCCCGCTGCATCAGCGAGTGCAGCGGCATCCGGGTGTTCGGACGCCGCATCAAGTCGCTGGTGTTCAGCACGGACGTGGCCATCATCAAGAATATCAACGCCGATGCCATCATCGCCGTGTACCCCTTCACGCCCCAGCCGGCCATTACCCAGGCCATCATCGGCGTGTCGGACGTGCCGGTGTTCTGCGGCGTGGGCGGCGGTCTGACCAACGGCATCCGGTCGGCCAGCATGGCCGCGTATGTGGAGCACCAGGGCGCCTACGGCGTGGTGTGCAACAGCAAGATCGGGCTGGAGACCATCCAGGACATCAAGGACGCCGTGGAGATCCCGGTGGTGTACACGGTCATTTCGGAGAAAACGGACATCCAGCCCTATCTGGACGCGGGGGTGGACATCATCAACGTGTCCGGCGCGGCCCGGACGCCGGAGATCGTGGCGGCCCTGCGGGAGCAGTACCCGGAGCTGGCCATCATCGCCACCGGCGGCCCCACGGAGGAGAGTATCCTGGCCACCATCCGGGCCGGGGCCAACGCCATTACATACACGCCGCCCAGCAGCGCGTCCCTGTTCGCCAAGACCATGGCGGCCAACCGCAGCGAGCTGGAATGAGATATAAAAAGCAGGAGGCCCTCCCGCGGGAGGGTCTCCTGCTTTTTGTTACATGGCCAGGTAGGCACGGCACCTGGCGTCGGCCTCCCGGGCCAGCGCGTCCTCGTCCACGGTGACGAGGCGGCCGTGCTCCACGGTGACGCGGCCCTGCACCACGGTGTAGTCCACGGGGCCGCGGACGCCTACGGTGCCCAGCACCGAGCCGGCGTCGCAGCCGCAGCCCACCAGCTCCAGCCGGCGGGCGTCGATGAGGAACAGGTCGGCGCATTTGCCCTCGGTCAGCTGGCCGATGTCGTCCCGCCCCAGCAGCCGGGCGCTGCCCCGGGTGGCCATCTTCAGCACGTCGTAGCCGGTGGGGGCCTTGCGGCTGGCGGTCAGACGGTGCAGCAGGTAGGTCACGCGCAGCTCCTCCAGCAGGCTGGAGCCATCGTTGGAGGCGGAGCCGTCCACCGCCAGACCCACCGGCACGCCCAGCGCCAGCATCTCCGGGATGCGGGCCACGCCGCTGGAGAGCTTCATGTTGCTGATGGGGCAGTGGGCCACGCCGGTGCCGGTCTGGGCCAGCAGGCGCAGTTCCTCGTCGTTGAAGTGGATGCCGTGGGCGAACCAGACGTCGCTGCCGATCCAGCCCAGGCGCTCCATGTAGGCCAGCGGGCGGACGCCCTCCCGGGCCAGCATGAAGTTCTCCTCGTCCTTGGTCTCGCACAGGTGGGTGTGGAGCCGCACGCCGTACTGGCGGGCCAGAATGGCGCTTTCGCGCAGGAGATCGGCGGACACGGAGAAGGGGGAGCAGGGGGCCAGTGCCACGCGGTGCATGGCGCCGTAGGAGGCGTCGTGGTACGTCTCGATGGCGTGGACGCTGTCGCGGAGGATCTCGTCCACGGTCTGCACCACACTGTCCGGCGGCAGGCCGCCGTCCTTCTTGCTGAGATCCATGCTGCCGCGGCTGGCGTACATGCGGATGCCCAGCTCATCGGCGGCGGCAAACTGGGCGCCCAGCAGGTCGCCGCTGCCGGCGGGGAACACATAGTGGTGGTCGAAGCAGGTGGTGCAGCCGTGCTTCATCAGCTCGCCCATGCCGGTGAGGCTGGACAGACGGATGACGTCGGCGTCCAGGTTTTTCCAGATCTCGTACAGGGTGCGCAGCCAGTCGAACAGCTCCATGTTCTGGACCTGGGGCAGGTTGCGGGAAAACACCTGATAGAGGTGGTGATGGGTGTTGACGAGGCCGGGGTAGCAGAACATGTGGCTGCCGTCGATGACACGGTCGGCGGGCACGTCCAGCCCGGCGCCGATGGTCTTGATGAAGCCGTCGGCGCAGTAGAGATCGACGTTTTGCAGGATGCGGTCGCCGTCGTCGCAGGTGACCAGCTGGGCGATGTTCCGGATGAGCAGGGTGGACATGGCGGGTTCCTCCTTGACAGATGTAAATGGGTAGGAAAAAAGAGCAGGCCGCAAGCGGCCTACTCTTTTTTGTGTGGGGTCAGCGTTCCTCGCGGAAGTAGGAGAGACCGAGGGACGCAGGGGGCTGATCCTCCCGCTTTTTACGCAGGGACACGATGATCAGCACCACCAGAGTGATGACGTAGGGCAGCATCTTGTACAGCTCCTTCACGGCCATCACGTCGGAGGGCAGGTAGATGTTCAGGATGTACAGGCCGCCGAACAGGATGGAGGCCCAGATGCTGGTGCTGGGACGCCAGATGGTGAAGATGACCAGCGCGATGGCCAGCCAGCCGCGGTCGCCGAAGGCGTTGTTGGACCACACGCCGTTGGCGTAGTCCATGACGTAGTACAGACCGCCGAGGCCCGCGATCATGGAGCCGATGCAGGTGGCCAGATACTTGTACTTGGTGACGTTGATGCCGGCGGCGTCGGCAGTGGAAGCACTCTCGCCCACGGCGCGCAGGTGCAGGCCGGGACGGGTGCGGTTCAGGAAATAGGACGCGCCGATGGCGATGATGATGGACGCGTAGGCCAGGAAGCCGTAGGACAGGAACAGCTGGCCGAACCAGCCGGTGCTGTCCGCGCCGGGCAGGGTGGTCTTGAAGAACAGGCTGGTCTTGGACAGGGCGATGGAGGGAACCTCACTGCCGGTGAGCTTGATGAGGGAGCCGCCGAAGAAGTTGCCCACGCCCACGCCGAAGGTGGTCATGGCCAGACCGGTGACGTTCTGGTTGGCCCGGAGGGTCACGGTGAGGAAGCAGTACAGCAGACCCATCAGCAGGGAGCCCAGCAGGGAGCAGAGGATGGGGATCAGCACGGCCAGGAAGCCGTTCATCTGGGCTGCGCCCTGCTCGTAGAAGAACGCGCCGATGACGCCGCTGATGCCGCCCACATACATGATGCCGGGAATACCCAGGTTCAGGTTGCCGGATTTCTCCGTCAGGATCTCGCCGGTGCTGCCGAACAGCAGGGGGATACCCTGCATGACGGCGCGGGGAAAGAACGATACAAAGTTAAAGCCCATTCGTCACGCCTCCTTTTTGCTGCTCTTGCGCAGGCTGACCTTGTAGGTGATGAAGAACTCGGTGCCGATGATGAAGAACAGGATGATACCGGTCAGGATATCGGCGAAGGAGTGGTTCAGGCCGAACACGCTGGACACCTCGCTGGCGCCGCGGTCCATGACCACCAGCAGCAGAGAGGCCGCGATCATGATGAAGGGATTAAACTTGGACATCCAGGAGACCATGACGGCGGTGAAGCCGCGGCCGTCCACGATGGTGGTGGTCAGGGTGTGGTCCACGCCGGCGGTGAGCAGGTAGCCGATAAGGCCGCACATGGCGCCGGAGAGCACCATGGTCCGCACGATAACGCGGTCCACCTTGATGCCGGCGTAGCTGGCGGTGCGCTGGCTCTCGCCCACGACGGCGATCTCGTAGCCGTGCTTGCTGTACTGCAGGTAGACATACATCAGGCCGGTCATGATGGCGATGACCAGAATGGGGAGCAGGTACTGCTGACCCGCCAGGCGGGGCAGCCAGCCGGCCTCCGTGGACTGGTTGATGATGCCGATCTTACCGGCGCCCTTGGGCACCTCCCACACGATGATGAAGAAGGCGGTGAGTTGGGTGGCGATGTAGTTCATCATCAGGGTGAACAGCGTCTCGTTGGTGTTCCAGTGGGCCTTGAAGAAGGCGGGCAGGAAGCCCCAGATGGCGCCGGCCAGAATGGCGGCGGCCAGAGAGATCACGATCAGCAGGCCGTTGGGCACGGTCTTGCCCATGGTGATCATGCAGGCGGAGGCGGCCAGACAGCCGATCAGGGTCTGACCCTCGGCGCCGATGTTCCAGAAGCGCATTTTGAACGCGGGGGTCACCGCCAGGGAGATGCCCAGCAGGATGGCCACGTTCTGCCAGGTGACCCAGCTCTTACGGGTGGTGCCGAAGGCGCCCTTGAGGATGGTGCCGTAGACGCTGATGGGATTCTCGCCGGTCAGCAGCGTGGTGATGAGGCCGCAGAACACCAGCGCCAGCAGGATGATGCCGCCGCGGATGGCCAGTGCCTTGGGCAGAGGCAGCGCGTCGCGCTTGGAAATATGAAAGAGCGATCCTTTTTTACTCATCTGCCTTGCCTCCTCCCATGCGGGTCATCAGTGCGCCCACTTCCATCTTGTTGGTGGTGCGTCCGTCCACAACACCGGAGACCTGACCGCCGCAGAGCACCACGATGCGATCGCACAGCTCCAGCAGCACGTCCAGATCCTCGCCGACGTAGACCACGGCGACGCCCTTCATTTTCTGCTCCGTCAGCAGGTTGTAAATGGTGTAAGAAGTGTTGATATCCAGGCCGCGGACGGCGTAGGCCGTCATCAGCACCGCCGGCTCCTGGGCGATCTCACGGCCCACCAGCACCTTCTGCACGTTGCCGCCGGACATGCGGCGGACGGGAAAGTTGGTGCTGGGGGTGACGACCTCCAGCTCCTGCCAGATGCGCTGCGCCAGCGCCTCGGGGTTCTTGCGGTCCAGGAAGATGCTGTGGCCCTTGCGCCAGGAGCGCAGCATCATGTTGCCGGTCATGCCCATGGAGCCCACCAGACCCATGCCCAGACGATCCTCGGGCACGAAGGACATGGCGATGCCCGCCTTGCGGATGTCCATGGGATCCTTGCCCACCAGCTCCTGGGGCGCACCGCCGTCGGGAGCGTAGTAGGTGACGGAGCCGGAGGAGATGGGGTACAGACCCGCGATGGACTCCAGCAGCTCGCGCTGGCCGGAGCCGGCCACGCCGGCCACGCCCAGCACCTCGCCGGCCTTGATCTCAAAGCTGACGTTGTCCAGACGCTTGACGCCCAGCTCATCGAACACGGTGAGCCCCTCCAGCTTCAGGCGGGTGGTGACGTTCTGAGGCTCGGGACGGTCGATGTTCAGACTGACGCTGCGGCCCACCATCATGTCCGTCAGGGACTGCTGGTCGGCGTCTTTGGTCAGCACGTCGCCTATGTACTCGCCCTTGCGCAGCACGGCCACGCGGTCGGACACGTCCAGCACCTCGTGGAGCTTGTGGGTGATGATGATGAGGGACTTGCCGTCGGCCTTCATGTTGCGCATGACGGCGAACAGCTTGTCCGTCTCCTGCGGGGTCAGCACGGCGGTAGGCTCATCCAGGATCAGGATGTCGGCGCCGCGGTACAGCACCTTGACGATCTCGACAGTCTGCTTCTGGGAGACGGACATGTCGTAGATCTTCATGTCGGGGTCGATATCGAACCCGTAGCGGTCGCAGATCTCCTGCACCTTCTTGCGGGCGTTGGCCAGATCCAGCTTGCCCTCCAGGCCCAGGATGATGTTCTCCGTGGCGGTGAACAGATCGACCAGCTTGAAGTGCTGGTGGATCATGCCGATGCCGAGAGCAAAAGCATCCTTGGGAGATACGATGGTCACAGGCTGGTCGTGGATGTAGATCTGTCCCTCATCGGGGAAGTAGATGCCGGAGAGCATGTTCATCAGTGTGGTCTTGCCGCTGCCGTTTTCGCCCAGCAGAGACAGGATCTCACCCTCGTGCAGCTCCATGTTGATCGCGTTGTTGGCGACAACTTTTCCGAACCGCTTGGTGATGTTCTCCATTTTGATCGCGCATTTGTTTTCCAAGGCTGTCATCCTTTCTTTCGGCGCAGACGGCTGCAACACCTCGCAATACGCCGGGGCTATGTTCCATACGGTTTATTCTACCATACATAAATGGGCTTGTAAATCAAAAATAACAAAAAAATTGTCAGGAAATCACAAAGAATGTAAGGTTATACAAAGAAAGGGACACTCTGCTTGTGTAAATCGTCAAAGGGGTTGCGGGAGACGAAAAAAACGTGCCGCGGCGGGGCCGCGGCACGTCGTTTTTTCACTTTCCGCGCAGGGCGGAGGGGGAGAAAAAGGGTGGGACTGCAGAGCAGTCCCACCCTTTCAGGTGCGGGGAAAAGCTTACATCTTGGTATCCAGCAGGTTGATGCCGTCGATGCTCAGATCGAAGTACGGGGCGGAACGAGCGGTGGACTCAGCGAAGTAACCATCGGTGATGACTTCGGTGTCGCCGGTATAAGCCTCGTCGGTGTCAACGTCAGCCAGATAGGAGGTGATGTGGCCGTCAGCGTCGACCTTCAGGAAGTCGGTCTTGAAGGGGTTCAGCTCGACAGAGGTGGTGAAGGTGGAGCAGTCAAAGACGTGCAGCTCGCCGTTCTCCAGCTTGGCCATAGCCTCGTCGATGGCAGCCTGGGTGCCCTCGGCGGCGACAGCGGTGTTCAGGTCGGTCAGGACCACGGAACCGGTCTTCAGATCGCCGGTGTAGTCAACGGGGATCTCGGTGCCGTCCATGACAGCCTTGATGGCCATCTCATAGTAGGGAGCCCAGTCGATGCGGGAGGAGATGATGTAGGTGTTGGGGCCAGCGGCCTGAGTGGAACCGTTGTAGGAGACGTTGGGGATACCGGCGTTCTCGCAGGCGGTAGGAGCACCCAGGGAGTCGGCGTGCTGGCTGATCAGCTTGCAGCCGCCGTCGATCAGCTTCTGAGCGCCTTCCTTCTCCAGGGTCTCATCGTACCAGCTGCCGGTGAAGGTCACGTCCATGGTGACGGTGGGGCAGACGGACTTGGCGCCCAGATAGAAGGAGGTGTAACCGGAGACCACTTCGGCGTAGGTGAACGCACCAACGTAGCCCATCTTGGCCTCGTCAGCGGTGAACTTGCCGGCCTCGATCATCTCGTTCATCTTCATACCGGCAGCGATACCGGCCAGATAACGACCCTCATAGATGGAGGCGAAAGCGTTGTGGTAGTTGGGCAGGTTCTCGGTGTGAGCGCGGGTACCGGTGGAGTGGCAGAACTGCACATTGGGGAAGTCCTTGGCGGCCTGGATCATGTAGGACTCATGACCGAAGCTGTCGGCAAAGATGATGTTGCAGCCGGCGTCGGCCAGCTCAGCAGCGGTGTCGTAGCACTTCTGACCTTCCTCAATGTTGGTCTTGAGGATGTAGTCATTCTCGGTGAGGCCCAGATTGGCAATGGCCTCCTTGGCAGCGTTGATGAAGTTGAGGTCGTAGGTGGAGTTCTCATCGTGCAGGGTGATGAAGCCCACCTTGATGGTAGCAGTCTGCTCGCCGTCGTCGGGGACGTCGGGGGTGTCAGGCTGCTTCTGCTCACCGCAGGCCACCAGGCTCAGAGCCATGACCAGAGCGATGATCAGTGCAAGGAACTTTTTCATTCTTGTTTTCCTCCTTTAAATATGTGACATACGGCCAAAAGTAAGGGTAAAAATTTGCCGCATGCCTGAATAACGGGGTTCGACCCGGCATTCACATCCAACAGGATGGAAGTATTATACAGGAAAGTGCTTCGGATTTCAACTGAAAATGTGTGATATAAGAAAAACTTTTGCTTGGCATAAAGGCCAAAGTAACTGCGGGAGAACGGCTGCCGCGCAGCAGGTCACTGATGGACGCGGGTGCCGGTCTTGCCCTCGATGCCGTCCTTGGCCTTCTCCAGCAGGGTGATGAGGGCGGTGCGGCCGGGCTTGGACTCGGCGAACTTCACAGCCGCCTGCACCTTGGGCAGCATGGAGCCCTTGGCGAACTGGTTCTCGTCCATGTACTTGTAGGCCTCGGCGGGGGTCAGATCGTCCAGACCCTTCTGGTCGGGCTTGTTGAAGTTGATGGCCACCTTCTCCACGGCGGTGAGGATGATGAGCATATCGGCATCCAGCAGCTCGGCCAGCAGCTCGCTGCCGAAGTCCTTGTCGATGACGGCGGGGGTGCCGGAGAGCTTACCGTCCTTGCGGATGACGGGGATGCCGCCGCCGCCCACGGCGATGACCACATGGCCGGCGTCCACCAGTGCCTTGATGGAGGCCTTCTCCACGATGTCAAAGGGCTTGGGGGAGGGGACGACCTGACGGTAGCCGCGGCCGGCGTCCTCCACCATGGTGTAGCCCTTCTCGGCGGCGATGCGGTCGGCCGTTTCCTTGTCGTAGAAGGCGCCCACGGGCTTGGTGGGGTTCTGGAAGGCGGGGTCATCCTCAGACACCACGGTCTGGGTGACGATGGTGGCCACGGGCTTGTCCATGCCGCGGCTCATCAGCTCGTTGCCGATGGCCTGCTGCAGGTGGTAGCCGATGTAGCCCTCGGACATGGCGCCGCACTCGGGGAAGGGCATGTCGGCCTTGATGGCCTTGGCCTCGGCGGCGGTGCTGAGACCCAGATTGATCATGCCCACCTGGGGGCCGTTGCCGTGGGCCACCACCACCTCGTTGCCGGCGGCGATGAGATCCACGATGGAGCGGGCAGTCTCGGTGACCAGCTGGAGCTGCTGGGCGGCGGTATTGCCCAGGGCGTTGCCGCCCAGGGCGATGACGATCCTCTTAGACATAATGAAAGTACCTCGTTTTGAATAAAAATGTAATGTGGTGTATGCGGGATTGAAAAAACAACAGCGGCGGCGATGCCGCCGCTGTTGCGGGTGGTGTGCTTATTTTAGAAGATCTTGCGGGTGTTCTTGCCCTCGTCCAGCTCCATCAGAGCCTTGACGGGATCCTTCACCTGGGCCATGAAGATCATGGCGGCGATGACATAGGGCTTGTAGGAGGCCTGCTTGTACAGAGGCACGATGTAGCGGTCGAACACGGAGTTGTCCACCTCGCCCTCGGCGCAGCTCAGACCGGTGATGTCGGCGGGCAGGCAGTGCAGGTACAGCGCCTTGCCGTCCTTGGTGAGCTTCATCATCTCCTCGGTGCAGGCCCAGTCCTTGTGCTCGGCGTTCTGGGCCAGCAGGCGCTTCTCCAGCGCGTCGATGCCCTCCTTGTCGCCGGCGGCGTACAGCTTGGTGCGCTCTTCCATGGCGGCGTAGGATGCCCAGCTCTTGGGATACACGATGTCGGCATCCTTGAAGGCTTCCTTCATGTCGTTGGTCTTGTGGAACTTGGAGCCGTACTTCTCGCAGTTCTTGCGGGCGACCTCCTCCACCTCGGGCATGACGTCATAGCCCTCGGGATGGGCCAGCGTCACATCCATGCCGAAGCGGGTGAACAGGCCGATGACGCCCTGCGGCACGGACAGAGGCTTGCCGTAGGAGGGGGAGTAGGCCCAGGTCATGGCGACCTTCTTGCCCTTCAGGTTCTCCACGCCGCCGAAGTAGTGGATGACATGGAGCATATCGGCCATGCACTGGGTGGGATGGTCCACGTCGCACTGCAGGTTCACCAGCGTGGGCTGCTGCTCCAGAATGCCGTCGCGGTAGCCCTCCTTCACGGCGTCCATGAAGGTCTTCTGGTACTTGTGGCCCTCGCCGATGAACATATCGTCGCGGATGCCGATGACGTCAGCCATGAAGGACACCATGTTGGCCGTCTCGCGGACGGTCTCGCCGTGGGCGATCTGGGACTTCTTCTCGTCCAGATCCTGCACCTCCAGACCCAGCAGGTTGCAGGCGGAGGCGAAGGAGAAGCGGGTACGGGTGGAGTTGTCGCGGAAGATGGAGATGCCCAGACCGGAATCGAACACGCGGGTGCTCTTGTTGCGCTCACGCAGGTCACGGAGGGCGTCAGCCACGGTGAAGATGGCGTCGATCTCATCATCGGTCTTGTCCCAAGTCCAATAGAAATCGTTCTTGTACATATTGTTGATGTTCAGGGTGGACAGATGACGTGCCAGCTCAACAGTCTTGCTCATTTTCTTTTTTCTCCTTATTGTAATGGTTTCACAGAAATAGTTACTTGATGTCGTTGCCGGTCAGCTCCTGACGGAAGCTGGTGGCGGAGCCGTCCTTGTTCTCGGGCTTGTACAGGCCGGGAACGGCGGCGTACAGAGCGGCGCAGGTCACCAGATCCTGCTTGAATGTCACCTCGTTGGGGGCGTGTGCCTGAGACTCGGCGCCGGGGCCAAAGCCCACGCAGGGGATGCCGTAGCGGCCCTGAATGGACACGCCGTTGGTGGAGAACGTCCACTTATCGGTGAGAGGACGGCCCTCGCGCTTGGAGGCGGCCAGCTCGGTGGGCATCAGACGCTTGTCACCCCACAGGTTGTGGTGGGCATCCACCAGCGCCTGCACGTGGGGAGCGGTCTCCTTGTTGATCCAGGTGGGGAAGAAGCACTCCGTCTCGTAGACGTGGCCCGTCCATGCCGGACGGTCATACATGTACATGGACACCTTCACGTCCTTGGCGTACTTCTTGCAGGCGGGCAGATCCTCGATCTCCTTCAGGCAGGACTTGTAGGTCTCACCGGCGGTCATGCGGCGGTCAATGGAGATGGAGCAGCTGTCGGCCACGGCGCAGCGGGAGGGGGAGGTGTAGAAGATCTGGCTGGTGGTGCAGGTGCCGCGGCCCAGGAAGCGGGCGTCCTCGTAGTGGTCGGGGTTGAACTTCTGTCTCTTATACACATCTCCGAGCCCACGAGACGTAGAGGAAT
>URVR01000029.1 GCA_900551355.1 uncultured Eubacteriales bacterium
ACGAGATTCCTCTACGTCTCGTGGGCTCGGAGATGTGTATAAGAGACAGGCTTGACCATGTAGGGCAGGATGGCCTTCATCTTATCCTCGCAGGCGTACATGGTGCTGCACTCCGGCCGCTCCCGGTGGAGGTGGATGGCGTCAAAGGCGCACTTGGTGGTGCAGACGCCGCAGCCAATGCACTTGTTGGGATCCACCACGCTGGCGCCGCAGCCCAGACAGCGGGCCGTCTCGGCCTTGACCTGCTCCTCCGTAAAGGCGATGCGCTCGTCGCGGAACGTCCGCCGCAGCGCCTCGTTGTAGCCTACCCGCTGCCGGGGCGTGTTGTCGTAGCTGTCCACGGCGATAAGGGCGTTCTTCTTGTCCAGCTCGATGAACTGGCGGCGGTCACGGCCGATGGTCAGGGTCGCGCCCTGCACGAAGCGGTGCAGGCTGACAGCGCCCTGCTTGCCGGCGGCGATGGCATCGATGGCGAACTTCTGTCCGGTGTAGACGTCGCCGCCTACGAACACATCCGGCTCCGCCGTCTGATAAGTGACGGGGTCGGCCTTGGCGGTGCCGTTGGGGTTGAACTCTACCTGCGTACCGGCGAGCAGCTCTTCCCACGCCACCTTCTGGCCGATGCAGAACAGCACCGTGTCGCAGGGAGCCATCTGCAGCACCGACTCGTCGTAGGCCGGGGCAAAGCGGCCCTGCTCGTCCTTGACCCGCAGGCATTTCTTGAACGTGACGGACACGGCCCTGCCGTTCTCGGCGGACACCTCCACGGGACCGAAGCCGGCGTGAACGACGATGTCCTCCCGCTCGCACTCGGCGCGGTCCTCCTCGCCCATGGGCATCTCGTCGTAGGCCTCCAGGCAGTACAGGCTGACGCTGTCCGCGCCGCAGCGCACGGCGGTGCGGGCCACATCGGCCGCGATGTTGCCGCCGCCGATGACCACCACCCGGCCCGTCAGCTTCACGTCCGCGCCGCTGTTGACCCGGCGCATGAAGTCGATACCGGCCTCCACGCCCGCGGCGTCGCCGCCGGGAACGGGCAGCCTGCCGCCGGACTGCAGGCCCACGGCCACATAGAAGCCCTTGTAGCCCTCCTCCCGCAGCTGCTGGATGGTGACATCCTTTCCCACCTCCACACCGCAGCGGAACTCCACGCCCAGCTGGCGCAGCACGTCGATCTCCGCCTCCACCACGTCCTTTTCCAGACGGAAGGAGGGGATGCCGTTCATCAGCATGCCGCCGGGGCGGCTCTCCTTTTCAAAGACGGTGGGGCGATAGCCCTTCTCCGCCAGATAGTAGGCGCAGCTCATGCCCGCGGGGCCGCCGCCGATAATGGCGATCTTCTCCGTGAACTCGCCGTCCACCTTGGGGATGACCTTCTCCGGGACGAAGCGGGTCTCCGCGTCCAGATCCTGCTGGGCGATGAAGCGCTTCACCTCGTCGATGGCCACGGCCTGATCCACGGTGCCGCGGGTACAGGCATCCTCGCAGCGGCGGTTGCAGATGCGGCCGCACACGGCGGGGAACGGGTTCTCCCGCTTGATAAGGGCCAGCGCCTCCCGGTACTTGCCCTGCGCCGCCAGCTTCAGGTAGCCCTGCACGGCGATGTGGGCGGGACAGGCGGTCTTGCAGGGGGCGGTGCCGGTGTCGTAGCAGTTGACGCGGTTCTTGTCGCGGTAGTCGATGCTCCACTTCTCCGGGCCCCACTTCACCTCGTCGGGCAGCTCGGCCCGGGGATACTGGATGAAGCCGTCCTTGGTGCACAGCTTCTGGCCCAGCTTCACCGCGCCGGCGGGACAGTTCTCCACGCAGCGGCCGCAGGCCACGCACTTCTCGCTCTCCACCGCCGCCACATAGGCGCTGCGGGACATGTTGGGGGTGTTGAACAGCTGGCTGGTGCGCAGGGCGTTGCAGACGTTGACGTTGCAGTTGCAGATGCCGAAGATCTTCTGCTCGCCGTCGATGTTGGTGATCTGGTGGACGAAGCCGTTGTCCTCTGCCTTTCTGAAGATCTCCATGGCCTCGTCATAGGTGATGTACTCGCCCCGCTGGGTCTGCACCACATAGTCGGCCATGTCGCCCACGGCGATGCACCAGTTCTCCACGTCGTCGCCGCAGCCCTCGCCCAGCTTTTCCCGGCTGGCCCGGCAGGAGCACATGCTCTTGGCGTACTTGCCCTCGTATTTGTGAAGCCAGTAGGAGATCTTCTCCAGTCCGATGGCCTCCTGCTCCGTCTCGATGGCCTTCTCCACTGGAATGACGTGCATGCCGATGCCGGCGCCTCCGGGAGGCACCATGGGGGTGATCTTCTCCAGCGGCAGCATGGTCATGCGCTCGAAGAACGCGGCCACCTCCGGGTGCTCGTCGATCTGGCTTTTCCGCATGTTCAGGAACTCGGCGCTGCCGGGGACGAACAGCGGCAGCACATAGCGCTTTTCGTGGTCAGGGTTCTTGCCGTCCAGATTCTCCCAGTGGTACTCGATAAGGCCCAGCCACGCCATGTCGTCCAGCAGCTTCTGCAGCGGCTCCCGCTCCATCTTCGTCAGCGTCATCAGCTGCTCGATGGTCTTGGGCTTGCGGACGCCCATCTTCAGGGCCACGTCCACCATCTCGTCGGTGACCACGCCGTCCAGGCCCCAGTACTCCGGGTCGTCCACGGTGGTCTTCAGGCCGATCCGGTTGGTGATCATGGCGCCCAGCTTCAGCAGCTTCTCCCGGGGCGGCCGGTCGGGACAGGGGATCTTGAACGGGAGCTTCTCCTCGTCCAGCGGGAAATTGGTGGGCTTGCTGCCGTTGATATCTCGCATCTCTCTTTCCTCCGTTGTCTGCTGCTCCGACCAGCCGCTTGCCCCGGCGGGCGGGAGCGCGTAATGATTTTGTACCTATTTTCCCTATAATACCAACTTTTTCGGCAAAATCCTATTGACTATTCGCATAAAGTTGTGTACCCTGTTTGTATGGTCCTGGTCTGACCAAAGGAGGATGACAGATATGGCATTCCGTGAGATCGTAGCGCCCACCGTGAAGGAGCTGTTCGTGCAGCAGCTGGAGGGCATGATCCTGTCCGGCGAGCTGCGGCCCGGCGACCGCCTGCCCACGGAGCGGGAGCTGGCGGACGAGATGAAGATCAGCAAGACCGTGGTCCACGAGGGACTGCGGGAGCTGCACCGGTTGGGGTTTCTGGACATCGCCTCCCGCCGGGGCGTGACGGTAGCGGACTACGCCCAGACCGGCAGTCTGGAGACACTGCGTGCCATCATGGATTTCCACGGCGGCATCCCCGATCGGAAAACGGCGCTGAGCATCCTGCGGCTGCGGTACTATCTGGAGGCCCCGGCCATGGAGGAGCTGGCGGCGCGGCACACGGCGGCGGACATGGCCGCCCTCCGGGCCCTGCAGCGGCAGGCGGAGGAGGCCGCCGCCCGGAGCACCGAGGACTTTGCCCAGGCGCTGTTCCGCTATCACCGGGGCATCACGTTCCTCAGCGGCAACACCATCACGCCGCTGATCTTCAACGCCTTTACCACGGTGAATCTGGCCTTCTGGCAGGAGTATATCGCGGCGGAGGGCACGGCCCGGTGCCTGGAGACGCTGGAGCGCTTCACCACCTGCATCGGCGCCGGAGAGGGCGCGGCGGCAGCGGAGCTGCTGCGCACCGGCATCCAGCGCTTCTGCGGATATGTGGAGTAAAGGACGCCGATAAACCGGAATTTGCGAAGGTATTTGATTTTTTTGCAATAGTATGTACAATGTTTGTCCGCCCGCTGTCCCGGATCATCCGCATCACGCGGGAACGACCTTCGACAAAAGAGCCGGCGCAGGGAATTCCCTGCGCCAGCTCTTTGCTATATACTCACTTGATCGTCTCATCAAGCACCTGCCGCAGCAGCTCCGCCGTGGTCACCTCGCCACGCAGCACCCGCTGGCACTGCTCCCGCATCTGAGGCGTTACCTGACAGCCCTCCATGCGGACGGAGGCCTCCGCGTTCTTCATGGAAGCTGCATATCGTTTGTCGTCGCTCTTGTACATAGAAAAACTCCTCGCGTCATCCGCGAGGAGTCTGGAGCTTGTGGCCGGATTCGAACCGGCGACCTGCTCATTACGAGTGAGCTGCTCTGCCAGCTGAGCCACACAAGCATCTCTATGAGAATCGGCTCCTCGCCGTACTCTGTTTGTTAGTTTACCACACCTGTGGGTCGGAATGCAATAGCCGTCGTATGCAGATCCAGCGGCGTAAGCACGGTCAAATACCGGATGATAGTATAGCATGCTTTCCGGCCGCCGTCAACCTTCTTTTTCCCTGCGCGGCAAAATAATACATAACGTAATCTTCCCCGCCCGTCGTCCGTTTTTTCCATTTTCGCGAAAGTTCCGCGCTTTTTCCGCACAGACCGCACCTGTCGGGAATCGGCACCGCTTTTCCCGTTTCCTCCGCTTTTGCCGGACAATTCCGCCTGCTTTCCGCAAGACATCCCCTTTACATATATTTTACATAATCCGACATGATATAATTTCTACAAGGAGTTATCCACAGTTTCCACCGAGTTTTCCACATCCCATATACTCCTTTATTTTCAACGCTTTTCAGCCTATTTCCAGTAATTTTCCAGCACCGAAAACGCAGTCACACACTGTCGTTATTCCTCGTTTTGCTTTACATAACATCGTTATGTGCCGCACCGTTTACCATAATGCCAGCTTCTGTGTCGTATCACGGTAAATGAATACCCCGTTCTTTGGGAACGGGGTATTCATTATTCCAATGTGCCCAGATCCATGGTGGCGTAGGCGTTCAGATCCAGACCGGCCGTACGGCCCGCCTGATACTCGTAATAGCCCTGGGCGCCGATCATGGCGCCGTTGTCGCCGCACCACCGCAGCGGCGGCAGGAACAGGCGTACCCCCACCCGACGGCAGGCGCGCTCCAGATCGGCGCGGATGACGGAGTTGGCCGCCACGCCGCCGGCTGCCACCAGCTTGGTATGTCCCGTCAGCTCCAGCGCCCGCATGGCGCGGGGTACCAGCTCGCCGGATACGGCGCAGGCGAAATCCCGCGCCAGCGCAGGGGCGTCCAGCGCCTCCCCCTTCTGCTGGGCGTTGTGGGCCAGATTCACCACGGCGGTCTTCAGACCGGAGAAGCTCATATCCAGCTCCGCGCCGGACACATGGGCGCGGGGCAGCTCGTACTTGCCGCCGGCGGACTGCTGTGCCAGCTCATCCATGGGTCTGCCGCCGGGGTATGGCAGCCCCAGCACGCGGGCGGCCTTGTCAAAGCACTCCCCCGCCGCGTCGTCCCGTGTGGCGCCCAGCACCGTCATGTCTGTGTAGTCCTTCACGTCCACGATCAGGGTGTTGCCGCCGGAGATGGCCAGCGCCACGAAGGGCGGCTCCAGCTCCGGGAACGCCAGATAGTTGGCGGCGATATGTCCCCGCACATGGTGGACGGGGATCAGCGGCACCCCCAGCGCGTAGGCGGCGGATTTGGCGAAGGACACCCCCACCAGCACCGCGCCGATAAGGCCGGGGGCATACGTCACCGCCACGGCGTCCACGTCCTTTTTGGTCAGCCTCGCGTCGGCAAGCGCCTTGTCGGACAGGGCGGCAATGGCCTGCACGTGCTTGCGGGAGGCGATCTCCGGCACCACGCCGCCGTACAGGGCGTGCATGTCCGCCTGGGAGAGGATGGCGTCGGACAGCACCTGCCGTCCATCCCGCACCACCGCCACCGCCGTCTCGTCGCAGGAGGATTCGAAAGCCAGAATATTCATTGCGCCGCCTCCTCCGTATAGTATTTCGTCAGGATGAGGGCGTCCTCCTTGGGCAGGTCGTAGTAGTTCCGCCGCCGTCCCGCCTCCGCGAAGCCGAAGCCCTGATACAGCGCGATAGCCGCCGCGTTGGAGGGCCGCACCTCCAGCGTCAGGAACGCCAGATGGTTGCCCCGGGCGAAGCTGTCGAACACCTGCAAAAGCTGGTTTGCCACACCCTGCCGCCGGCAGGCGGGATCCACCGCCACATTGGTGATATAGCCCTCGTCGGCCACCACCAGCAGTCCGGCGTAGCCCACCGGCTGCTCCGTCTCCGGCTCTACCGCCACCAGAAAGGCGGCGCACTGGTTGTCCAGCTCCTCCGCCAGCATCTTCTTCGACCACGGACGGGAAAAGCACATCCGCTCCAGCTGCTCCAGCCGGTCCAGATGCTCCGCCGCCATGGGTACGATCTTTACCTGTTTCATGTCTTACTCCTTTGCCGCCAGCCAGTTTTTGCCGCTGTGCGCCTCCGCGATCAGGGGGACGGACAGGCTGGCCGCCTGCTCCATCTCCTCCGTCAGCAGGCGCTCTACCTGCTCCTGCTCCGATGCCGGACACTCCACGATCAGCTCGTCGTGTACCTGCATGAGAAGCCGGGCGCGCAGCCCCTCCCGCTTCAGGCGGCGGTGTACCCGCACCATGGCCAGCTTCATGATATCGGCGGCGGTGCCCTGCACCGGCATATTCAGCGCCACCCGCTTGCCGAATTCCCGCAGGTTGAAATTGCTGCTTTTCAGCTCCGGCAGGGCGCGGCGGCGGTGCATCAGCGTCTGCACGTAGCCGTCCTGCTCCGCCTTGGCCACCACGTCGGTCATATACTGCCGCACGCCCTGATACGTCTCAAAATACCGCTCCATATACGCCTTGGCCTCCGCCACGGATACGCCGATATCCTGCGCCAGTGAGAAGGCGGAGATGCCGTAGACGATGCCGAAGTTCACCGCCTTGGCCCGGCGGCGCATCTCCGGCGTCACCTCCTCCGGCGGCACGTGGAACACGCGGGAGGCGGTGACGGTGTGGAAGTCCTCCCCCGAGCGGAATGCCGCCTGCATCTCCGTGTCCCCGGCGATGTGGGCCAGCAGCCGCAGCTCGATCTGTGAGTAGTCCGCGTCCACCAGCACGCAGCCCTCCGGCGCGGTGAACATCCGCCGCAGCTGGCTGCCCAGCTCCGTGCGGGTGGGGATATTCTGCAGGTTCGGCTCCGTGGAGCTGAGACGGCCCGTGGCCGTCACGGTCATCTGGAAGCTTGTGCGCACCCGGCCGTCCGGGTCAATGACCTTCAAAAGTCCGTCCACATAGGTGCTTTTCAGCTTGGCGTACTGCCGGTAGCGCAGCACATCCGCCACGATGGGCGCGTCATAGCGCAGCTTTTCCAGCACATCCGCGTTGGTGGACCAGCCGGTCTTCGTCTTTTTGCCGTGGGGCAGACCCAGCTTTTCAAACAGGATGATCCCCAGCTGCTTGGGGGAGTTGATATTGAATGTCTCCCCCGCCGCGGCGTAGATGGCCTGCTCCGTCTCGTCCATGACCCTCTGCAGCGTCTCGCCGTACTCGGCCAGGGCTTTCCGGTCCACCAGAAAGCCCGCCGTCTCCATATCCGCCAGCACCCGGCACAGCGGCAGCTCCACGTCGTAGTAGAGCGGCTCCATATCCAGCTCCCGCAGCTTGGGCGCCAGCGTCTCGTGGAGCGCCGACACGGCGGAGGTGTAGCTGATCAGGGCCGCCTGCGCCGCCGCGTCGTCCCCCAGCAGGGAAGTAAACGCCTCCGGCGACAGGTGTGCGGGCTTGGGCAGCTCCTCGTTATAAAAGGAGAGGAACAGCTTGGGGATATCGTAGCTGCCGGCGGTGGCGTCGCAGAGGTACGCCGCCAGCGCCGTGTCGAACACGAAGCCCTCGGCGGGCAGCTCCCGCTCCAGCAGGGCGCGCATGGTATCCTTGATGTGATGCCCCACCTTTTTGATGTCCCCCGCGAACAGCGACGCCAACAGGTCATGCCAGTTCCCGGCGTAGCGGTTTTCGTACAGCTCCGCCATTAGGGTCGCGTCCTCCCCCGCCTCGCACTCTACCGCCAGCGCGGAGAGATCCGGCAGACCGTAGACGGTGACGTGCTCTGCCGCCCGCCACAGGGTCAGCAGCTCCTCCGCCCGCGCCGCCGTCTCCACGATCTCCGCATGGGCGGTGTGGGATGGCTTTTCCTCCACGGCGCGGCTGGGGGACAGGCCGTACTTGTCGATGAGCTTCTGGAATTCCAGACGCAGGAACAGGTCGTACAGCTCCGGCTTGAAGGGCTGGCGCAGGTTGTCCTCCGGCTTGAAGTCCAGCGGCGCGTCGGTGATGATGGTGGCCAGCCAATAGCTGTGCCGTGCCGCCTCCTCCCCCTCCTGCAGCTTTCGGAGGGCGGCGGGCTTGGCGTGGACGTCCGGCATCTGCGCGTACAGCGTATCGATGCTGCCGTACTCCTGCACCAGCGCCATGGCGGTCTTTTCTCCGATGCCCGGTACGCCCGGGATGTTGTCGGAGCTGTCGCCCATCAGCGCCTTCAGGTCGATCATGTGGATGGGCGCAAAGCCGTAGGTCTCCCGGAACGTCTCCGGCGTCATATCCTTTGTGGTGGTCTGTCCCATGCGGGTGGACACCAGCTTCACCTTGGTGTGGTCGGTGATGAGCTGGAGGCTGTCCTTATCGCCGGTGACGATAACGCAGTCCCAGCCGTCGGCCTCGCATTTGCGGCTGATGGTGCCGATGAGATCGTCGGCCTCGTAGCCGGTCAGCTCGTACTGGGGGATGCTCATGGCCGTCAGCACCTGCTTGAGCGGCAGCATCTGCATGGCCAGTTCCTCCGGCATACCCTTGCGCTGGGCCTTGTAGGCGGCGTCCGCCTGGTGGCGGAACGTAGGCTCCCGCCGGTCGAAGGTGACGCACAGCGCCTCCGGCTTCTCCTCCTCCAGCAGGCGCTGGAGCGTGGTGACAAAGCCGTAGATGGCGTTGGTATACAGGCCCTGCCGGGTGGTCAGGGGCCGGATGCCGTAGTAGGCGCGGTTGACGATACTGTTGCCGTCAAGAACCATCAATTTCATAGGGCTCCTCCCAAAATTCCATAAGTAGTTATATTATACGCCGAATTTCTCCGCAAAACAACCGTTACTCTTGACAGTGTTCCTTTTTGTGGTAGACTTGTCTGGTGCGTTTTGGGACTGCGGCAAAATCCCGCAGCCTTCCATCTTGATAAAGGAGGCCCCTTCCCTATGATCGGATCCTTTCTGACGGTAGGCCGTCAGATCATCACGCTGTACCTGCTGATGGCCGTGGGCTATGCGCTGGGCAAGGTCAAGCTCATCGATGACCGTGGCTCCCTGTGCATGAGCAATCTGGTGATGTACGTCGTCTCCCCCTGCATGATGCTGGTGGCGTTCCAGCGCCCGCTGGAGCGTGAGCTGCTCCACGAATTTGCCATCATGCTGGGCGTGGCGCTGCTGCTCCACGCCGCCTTCATCGTGCTGTCCCGTCTTCTGATCCGGGAGAAGGACGCCCACCGCCGGGGCCTGCTGCTGTTCGGCGCCGTGTTCTCCAACTGCGGCTTTATGGGCTACCCGTTGATGACGGCGCTGTTCGGCACCATCGGTGTGTTCTACGGCTCCGCCTATGTGGTGGTGTTCACCTTCCTCACCTGGACCTACGGCATCTACGCCATGACCGGCGACCACTCCCAGCTGAAGCTGCGGCCCCTGCTGCTGAACCCCGGCGTCATCAGCATTGCGCTGGCCATGGCCCTGTTCCTGCTGCAGATCACCCTGCCGGAGCTGCTGATGGTGCCCATCACCTATCTGTCCGACCTGAACACGCCTCTGCCCATGGTGGTGGTGGGCTATCAACTGAGCCACGCGGATTTCCGCGCCGCCCTGCGGGGCGTCGGCTCGTGGGTGTCCATGCTGCTGCGTCTGGTGGCGCTGCCCCTGCTGTCGCTGGGCATCTGCCTGGCCCTGGGGCTGGACAGCCGCCTGACGGTCATCACCGTCATTGCCGCCAGCGCGCCCCCCGCCGCCCTGATGAGCATGTTCTCCGCCAAGTTCCGGCTGGACACGGCGCTGGCCTCCTCGCTGGTGTCGGTGCAGACGGCGTTCTCCGCCCTGACCATGCCGCTGATGGTGAGCCTTGCCAACTATCTGGCCTGAATCGCATAAAAGAGGAAGCTCGACGGCTGTGCCGTCGGGCTTCCCTTTTTATGTACTTATTTGTTGTTCAGCTTGCCCAGATACCGGTAGATGCTGGCCTCGGAGCTGTGGAGCGCCTGGGCCACATGGCTGACGGACCCCTTCAGCAGGAACACGCCCTTGCGGTTCAGGATATCCATGATCTCCATTTTCTCGTCCTGGGTCAGGCGGTCCACCTCCACCGGGTAGTCCTCCACCACCTGCGAGACGATGCTGGCCGTGGCGCCGGCAATGGACGTGGGATAGCCGCTGCGCACCGGCGTCTCCACCGGGTCGTTGCTGTCGGCAATGAGCCGGGTACCGCTGGGCGCGCCGCGCTTGGCGCCGCTGCCGCACAGCTCCATGACCCTGCGGGACAGCTCCTCGTACCGGCTGGCGTCGAAGTTGATGCACAGCAGGCCCGCCAGCTCGCCGGAGCGGCCCTTGATGAACATGGAGTTGGAGCACATGGTCTTACCGGTGGCGGACACCGACTCGAAATTCAGCACATAGTTCTGCGTCTCGTACAGGTTCCCGGCCACGTACTCCAGCATCCTGTTGCTCAGCGGCGACCCCAGATGGCGGCCGGTCAGCTCGCCGTTGGCGATGGCAATGATCTCGTTGGAGTCATCGTTCAGCTCGTGCAGGGCGATCTCGTAATCCGGTCCCAGAACGTGGCCCAGAAAGTCCACGATGAGCATATAGTGCCGTTTCAGTTCCTTTTCCATGGGGGGCAGCCTCCTTTTTCTGTATAGTGCGGGGCGTTACGCCTCCGTCTGCTGGGTGGCCAGCTTCGCCTTCTCCTCGTCCTCCAGCACGCGGTAGGCCACCTTGCCCACCAGCGTCTTGGGCAGCTCATCCCTGAACTCGATGTCGTAGGGCATGGCGTACTTGGCGATGTGCTTGCGGCAGTAGGCCAGCAGCTCCTGCTTGGTGTTGTCGTCGGCGGGGACGCCGGGCTTGAGCATCACGAAGGCCTTGACCTTCTGCATCTTATAGGCGTCGGGCACGCCGATGATGCAGCTCATCTGCACCTTCTCGTGGGCGTCCAGAATGTTCTCCAGCTGGCCGGGATACACGTTGTAGCCGGAGGAGATGATCATCCGCTTGGCGCGGCCCTTGAAGTAGATGAAGCCCTGCTCGTCCATGCTGCCCAGGTCGCCGGTATAGACCCAGGTCAGGCCGTCGTCGTGCTTACGCAGCGTCTTGGCCGTCTCCTCGGGGTTGTTCATGTACTCCTTCATGACGGTGGGGCCGGCCAGCAGGATCTCGCCCTCCTCGCCGTAGGGGACCTCCTCGTCGGTGTCGGGCTTGACGATCTTGATATAGGTGTCGGGGAAGGGCAGGCCGATGGAGCCCTCCTTATAGATATTGGTGGGGGTCAGGCAGCAGGCCGTCACCGTCTCGGTGGTGCCGTAGCCCTCCCGCACCTGAATGACGGCCTTGTGGTCGTACAGGAACTTGTCGAACTTCTTCTTCAGCTCGATGGACAGGCTGTCGCCGCCGGAGAACACGCCCTTCAGGCTGCTGAGGTCGGCGTTGTCCATGCTGGGCAGGCGCAGCAGCGCCTCGTACAGCGTGGGGACACCGGCGATGAAGTTACACTTGTACTTCACGATCTGCTTGGCGTAGCTCTTGGCGGTAAAGCGGGGGATCAGGATGCAGCGTCCGCCCTGAGACAGCATGGAGTGGACGCACACGCCCAGACCGAAGCCGTGGAACAGGGGCATGGCCGCCAGCATCCGGTCACCGGGCCGGAACATGGGGTTGGTGGCGATGATCTGCTGTCCCAGCGCATTGAAGTTGCCGTTGGTCAGCACGATGCCCTTGGTGGTGCCGGTGGTGCCGCCGGAGTACAGGATGACGGCGGGATCGTCGAAGCCCCGCTCCACCCGGTAGTTCTTGTAGAAGCAGTACCGGGACATGTCCATGAATTCCTTCCAGCGGATGACGGGGGCGTCCTCGGGGATCTTCTGGATCTTGCGTCCCTCGGTGAGCATGTAGCCGGCGCGGATGGTGCGGCTCAGCTCGTCCTTTACGGAGGCGATGATGATGTTGATGATGCCGGTGTTCTGGCGGATATGCTCAAACTTGTTGTAGAACTGATCCAGCGTGATGGCCGTGGTGGATTCGGAGGCATTGAGGTAGAACTCGATCTCCTTCTCCGCCGACAGGGGGTGGATCATGTTGGCGATGCCGCCCACCAGATTGACGGCGTAGAACATCTGTCTCTTATACACATCTGACGCTGCCGACGATCGCATAAGTGTAGA
>URVR01000030.1 GCA_900551355.1 uncultured Eubacteriales bacterium
CCGATAGCGCCGAAGATCATGGGCAGGTAGTAGCCGGCCTGACGGATGGGTTCATCGGCGGCGGTCATCAGGAACGCGGTGGCGACGACCATGACCAGAGAGACGATGGCGGTGAGGATGTAGATATTGATGTTCTTCATGATGAATTCCTCCTTGAAGATAATTTTGTTATAGATGAATTTCCTGTTGTGTTTTCAGGTGTCTTGCTGTTGTGCCTGTATAGTAGGATATTTAACGAGAAAAGTAAAGCAACAGAATATAATAATGGCTATCAGTAAAACTAACAGAAAAGACGGAGGAAGAAGGTGGACAATCCCCGCCGGTTTCTATATAATGGCGGCAAGGATATGGGGAAGGGAGACATGCGTATGGCATCCATCCGCTGCAGGGCCTGCGGCAGCGTATACGACTATGACAAGGAGGGCTTCTGCCCGAAATGCGGCGCGTATAACCGCCCGCCCCAGCGGGAGTGGGTGGACGCGGAGGGCGGCATCCGCTATGCCGGGCAGGAGCAGGCGTGCCGCGGGGAAAAGGTCTGCTTCGAGGAGCAGACCCGCCGCCCCGAACCATCTGTCCGGCGGCACACGCCGAAAAAGAACACCGCCTCCGGTGTGGTGGGTGCGGTGATCGCCGCAGCTATCGCCGCCGTGGTCATCGGCGTGCTGCGGGGCTTTGTGGGTCATGGCGGCTTCGATCTTTCCCGCGGGGAGCCGGAACCGGATCACAGCGGGGAGGCGGAGGCGCCTGTGGAGGAGCTCAGACCGATGGTATGGGAGCGTGCGGAGGTGGGCGCGCACTTTACGCTGGGCGAAAATGCCGATGAAACGACCAGCGTGGACGATGTGTGGATAGACGACGATGAGAAGCTCCACGCCGTCGTGACGCTGGAGAGTACCTATCAGGCGTTTCCCGGCCTGTTCGGCACGGACGGCAATGGCGGCGAGTACCAGCACTGGCTGGAAAGCATACAGGACACGGAGAAGGGCGCGTACACATTCGAGTGTATATACGATCTGTCATACAGGCCCCACGACAATATGCAGCTGGTGTTCTGCGGCATAGACAAAGAGGTGTGGGTATCCATACAGCCCTGAAAACCGCATGGTGGGGGCGTTTTATGCCGCAATTGACAAATACGGGTGTTCCATGCTACAATAAAATTCCAAAATCAGTGTGGATTTTTCTGGAGCATCGCATCCATTTTTCGCCACGCACCTTCATCGGTGCGCGGCGTTTTTTATTAGGAGGAACGACGGATGAACATATTTTACCAACTCATCGGGTTCGGCGCACTGATCGCCATGGGTCTCAGCTATTGGCAGAATGACAAGCGTACCATCTTGCTGTGGCAGGTGGTGGCCAACCTGATCTTCGCCATCCACTACACACTGCTCCACGCACGCTCCGGCGCACTGTGCAGCTTTTTCCAGATCGTCGTGCTGCTGCTTTTCCTATTGCAGGAGAAATTCAACTGGAGTAAACTGGTCACCGCGATACCCATCGTGGCAGTATTTCTGCTGATTGCCGTGGTGACCTATGAGACGCCGGTGACGGTACTGCCCATCGTGGCGTCGCTGGCGGCGCTGCTGCCGTTCTTCCAGTCCAGGCGGCGGGTGATACAGGCGGCAGGCATCGTCAGCGGTCTGTCGTGGCTGGTGTACGTCATCGCGGTGCGGTCGTACTCCGGCATGGTGACGGAGTCGGTGCTGACCATCATCACCGCGGCGTCCCTGCTGAAGAAGGAGCCGAAAAAGCCCTGAACGGACAGGCTCCCCCGGCATATTGCCGGGGGAGTCTGCCGAAGGGGTGCGCCGCGTCAGGCGTAGTGCTTCAGACCCTGCGCCATGGATGAGGCGGTGCAGCGGCGGGCGTGGCAGGAGAGCGTGTCGCTTTTCTCTCCGCCGCACCGGGCGGCTGCTGTCAGCGCGGCCAGCCTCCGCTTGCGGGGGACTAAGGGAGTATCCTGTTTCATTTGCTTTGCCATGGCATATACCTCCGTTCGTTTTACTACCGCTATCATAAAACAACGGACGGTCTGTTCCATTGGCAAAAATAAATGAACATTTCTATGAAAATTGTGATAGTATCACAAAGGGGGCAGAAGCCATGACACCACAGCATACAGCGGACTACCCCACACTGCAGGAGGTGCTGCGCCTGCCCGCGTTCGCGGGCTGCACGGTCTGCGGCGGCGCGGCGGGACTTGGCCGTAGGGTCAGCGGTGTCAATCTGACGGACACACCGGACTACGCGCGCTGGCTGGCGCAGGGAGAACTGCTCATCACCACTGGTTTTGCCATCGCAGACGATCCGCAGGCCGTGGATGCGCTGCTGCCCACGGCGGCAGAAAAAGGCCTGTCCGGTGTGGGTATCAAGCCGGGGCGCTACCTGCCCAGCCCCCTGCCGGCGGCGCTGGCGGAGAAGGCTGACCGACTGGGACTGCCGCTGCTCCAGCTGCCGGATGATGTGCGCTTTACCGAACTGGCTGATGCAGTGTCCCGCGAGATCGCACGGCGGCGAATACCGGCGGAGCAGGAGCGGCAGCTGGCCGTACTACTGCACCATCTCATCTCTGGCGCGCCGCTGAGCGAAGCGATGGAGCGGCAGGCGGCGGAGTCCGGTATCCATTTGGAATGTCCGCATATCCTGTTGCGGATACGGGCTGATGCGCCGGAGTTGCAGCGGCGCTCTTGGCTGCACGAGGTAGAAGAGCGCTGCCGGGCGTTGGGCGCGGACATGTGGGGCGCACTGTCGGAGGATGGCTTTCTGCTGGCGCTGGAGGCGGACGACCTGTTCGCGCTGGAGATGCCGCTGCGGCAGGTGATGGCGGACTTTGCCGCCGTCCACGGCGTTATCTGCGGCGTCAGCCGCCCCTACGGCGGTACGGTGGGCTTTCAGAAAGCAGACCGCAGCGCCCGTGCGGCGCTCCGCATGGCGGCGCGAACGGAAGCACCCTGCGTGACAGACGACCCAGCGGGGGTGGTACGGCTGCTGGAGGAATCCTCCCCGGCGGAAACGGACGCCTATATCCATCGGCAGCTGGGAACGCTCCTGCGGCAACCAGAGCCGCGGCGGCAAGAGCTGCTGGACACGCTGGCGAGCTGGCTGCGCTGTATGGGCAACCAGCGCCGGATGGCACGGGAGCTGCACCTGCACTACAACACCGTAAGCTACCGGCTCCAGCAGCTATGGATGCTCCTGGAGGCTGATCCGGCCGACCCGATGAAGCGATTAGCATTGGAAACGGCCCTGTATCTGTACTGGTACAGGCGCACATAAAGGAGAGACAGATCATGGATAAGAACAAGACGATCGGTGAATGGGAGCGGATGGTGTCGGGGCGGCTCTATACGCCTACCGATCCGGAGATCGCCAAGAGGCACCGGGTGGGTATGCGCCGCTGCGACCGGTTCAACCGCCTCCCGCTGTGGCGTACCAAGACCAAGCAGCGTGCGCTGGAGCGCCTGATCCCCTCCGCAAAAGGGAAGAATTTCGAGGCGTTTGCACCCTTTTACTGCGAATACGGCGTGAACATCCATGTGGGGCGGAACTGCTTCGTCAACTACAACAGCGTATTTCTGGATGTAGCGCCCATTACGCTGGGGGACAACGTTCTCATCGGACCCAACGTGACGCTGGCTACGCCGAATCATCCGTTTCTGGCGGAGGAACGTGCCTATACCGACTATCCCAACGGCTGCCATGAGTTGGAGTACGCCGAACCCATCACCATTGAGGATCACTGCTGGCTGTGCGCCGGTGCGACGGTGTGCGGCGGCGTGACCATCGGGGCGGGCAGCATCATCGCCGCCGGCGCAGTGGTGACCCGGGACATCCCGCCCAACAGTATCGCTGCCGGTGTGCCCGCCAGAGTGCTGCGGCAGATCGGCGAGGGCGATCGCCTGTATGTATGGGAGAAGTATGTGAAGAACGAACTGCCCGGTGTGCGGCGGTAGTGAAAAAGGCGGTGAGGAGGCCGCCGTGCAGAGAGAATACAGGGAGGTGAGAGAAGTGTATTTTGCATACGGGGAAACGGAAACGGCCTATCTGCGGCAGAAGGACAAGCGGCTCGGCGAGGTCATTGACCGCATCGGGCATATCGACCGGGTGGTGGACCCGGACCTGTTTTCCGCTGTCGTTCACCACATCATCGGACAGCAGATCTCCACCAGGGCGCAGGCCACCATCTGGCAGCGGATGCAGGATGCGCTGGGCGAGGTCAATGCCGAAGCCATTCTGGCGGCGGGAGTCCCTGAGCTGCAAGCTCTGGGCATGACGTTCCGCAAGGCGGAGTACATCACGGACCTTGCCGAAAAAGTTCACACAGGCGCCTTTGATCTGGATGCCGTGGCGCACATGAGCGATGAGGAGGCCATCCGGGAATTGAGCGGCCTGAAGGGCATCGGCGTCTGGACGGCAGAGATGATCCTGCTGTTCTGCCTGCAGCGGCCGGACATTTTCAGCTACGATGATCTGGCCATCCAGCGGGGATTGCGGATGGTCTACCACCACCGCAGCATCGACCGGAAGCTGTTTGAAAAGTACCGCCGGCGCTTCAGCCCCTATGGCAGCGTGGCCAGCCTGTATCTGTGGGCGGTTTCCGGCGGGGCGATACCGGAGATGAAGGACTGTCAGTCAAAGAAATAGAGGAGGATACGCCATGGCATATGTGCAGCATTACGATTCCCCGCTGGGCGGTATTCTGCTGGCGGCGGATGAGAGCGGTATCACCGGCCTGTGGTTTGACGGGCAGAAATACTTTGCCCGCGATCTTCCTGCGGAGCGTGTCGAGCAGAACACACCCGCGCTCGCGGAGGCCAAGCGCTGGCTGGACATCTACTTTACCGGCGGGGAGCCGGACTTTACGCCGCCGCTGCACCCCATCGGCTCCGGGTTCCGGCAGGCGGTGTGGAATATTCTGTTGCAGATCCCCTATGGACAGACCACGACCTACGGTGAGATCGCGCGGCAGCTGGCCGCAAAGCAGGGGCTTGCCCGGATGTCCGCCCAGGCGATAGGCGGTGCGGTGGGGCACAATGAAATTTCCATCATCATTCCCTGTCACCGTGTGGTCGGCACCAACGGCAGTCTGACCGGATATGCCGGCGGGATCGACAGAAAGGTGAAGCTGCTGGAGCTGGAGCATACCGACATGAGCGGTTTTTTCGTGCCGAAGAAGGGCACGGCACTTTGACGCGGGGCCGGACAGGCACCTGTTTCCATGAGCGGAGGAGAAGGACATATGAAGAGCGCGGAGCTTATGAAAAGGTGATACGCCAAGGCGTATCACCTCCCGGTGTATAAGGATATGGGGAGCAAGGCGGCGCTCCGGACCCGGGAGACGGCCTTAGCCGTCGATGCCCAGGGCTGCGAACACAGCGTCCACCACGGCTTTTCCGGTGCGCTCCAGCGCTTCGTGGGTGCTTCCCGCCACATGCATCCCTGCCAGAAAATTCTCCAGGGACAGCAGCGGATCGTCGGCAGAAGGCGGCTGCTTTTCAAAGACGTCCAGCCCGGCGGCGGCCAGCCGGCCCGATGTCAGCGCCTCATAGAGGGCGCGCTCATCCACCAGGCCGCCCCGCGCCGTGTTCAGCAGGATCAGGCCGGGAGCGCAGACCTCAAAGCATCGGCGGTCCACCAGATGGTATGTCTCCGGCGTCAGCAGGCAGTGGAGGCTCACATAGTCGCAGGACGCAAACAGGTCGTGGAGGGACATGGGGGTAAAGCCCAGGCGCTGCAGCTCCGCGTCGCTGCGGTGGGCGCTGTGGCAGCAGATGTCCATGTGGAAGCCGTCCCGGCAGATCTGGGCCACATGCCGGGCCACGCTGCCGCTGCCGATGAGACCCAGCCGCTTGCGGGTGACCTCGTTCCCCACCGTCTCGGGCATGCCGAAGCGGGGCAGCAGTCCCTTGTGGGTCTTCCCGTCGATGACGGTGACCCGCCGGGACAGGTCCAGCAGCATGGCCACCGTGTACTCCGCCACGGAGCGGGCGTTGGTGCCGGGGGTGTTTCTGACGGGGATCCCGCACGCCGCGGCGGCCTTGGTGTCGATCCTGTCCAGGCCCACGCCGTGCTGCTGGATCAGCCTGCAGCGCACGGCTCTCCGTATGACCTCCGCCGTGCAGTACTGCTGGCGGAGGATGATGGCATCCAGCTCCTCCGGGTGGTCAAAATTGTCCACCAGCTCCACATGCGCCCGCAGCCGCTCCACGGCGGACGGCGCGATGCAAAACAAATGTTTTAGAATAATTTTAAGGAGGCCGAAACGCGATGGACAATTACAGATTCTCGACACTGGCGTACCAGCGCCCCGATCTGGAGGCGCGCCGCGCACAGCTGGCACAGTGGAAGGACGCGGTGGAGCACGCGGAGAGCTATGACGCGCTGCGCAGCCTGATCTTTGAGATCGACCGGGAGAGCTGCCGGCTGTTCACCCAGTACGCCATTGCCCACATCCGGCATACGCTGGATACGCGGGACGAATTTTACGAGGCGGAGATCCACTACCTGCAGGACACCCTGCCCACCCTCGGCGCCGCTGAGGTGGCGCTGAACGAGGCCATCGCCGCCAGCCCCTTCCGCCCCGACATCGAGCAGGAATTCGGCAAGCAGTATTTCGTCTCCATGGATCTGCAGAAGAAGCTGTACTGCGAGGCCAATGTTCCGCTGCGCCAGCAGGAGAGCCGTCTGACCAACGAGTATCAGAAGATCATGGCCACGGCGGAGATCCCCTTCGACGGCAAGACCCTGAACCTTTACGGCGTGCAGAAGTACTTCGAGCATCCCGACCGCGCCGTCCGCGCCGCCGCCGTCAAGGCCTACGCCGGGTTCTATGAGAAGAACGAGCCGCGGCTGGAGGAGATCTGGGATGAGCTGATCCGCATCCGCAACCAGATGGGCAAAAATCTGGGTTATGAGAACTACATTCCCCTGGGCTATCTGGAGCAGGGCCGCACGGACTATGGCGAGAAGGAGGTGGCGGCCTTCCGCGAACAGGTGCGCACCGTCCTGGTGCCGCTGTGCCGGAAGCTCTATGACGCGCAGGCCAGACGGCTGGGCATCGACCACGTTATGTGGCACGACGAGAAGATGGTGTTCCCGGACGGCAACGCCGAGCCTGCGGGCGACGACGAGTTCATGGTCAGGACCGCGCAGAAGATGTATCACGAGATCAGCCCGGAGACCGGCGAATTCATCGACTTCATGATCGACCACGAGCTGATGGATCTGCAGAACAAGCCGGGCAAGGCCTCCACGGGCTACATGACCTACATGCCCAGCCTGAAGGCGCCCTTTGTGTTCTCCTGCTTCAACCACACCATCTTTGACATGCAGGTGCTGACCCACGAGCTGGGCCACGCCTTCGCGGGCTACATGGCCATGCGCAGCCAGCCCATCTTCGACTATTACAGCGAGTCCACGGACATCGCGGAGATCCACTCCATGTCCATGGAGCAGTTCGCCTATCCCTACGCCGAGTGGTTCTTCGGCGACCAGGCGGACAAGTTCCGCTTCGCCCATCTGCAGGAGGCGCTGACCTTCGTGCCCTTCGGCGTGGCGGTGGACGAGTTCCAGCACATCTGCTATGCCCATCCCGAGCTGACGCCCAGGGAGCGGACGTATCAGTGGCACCTGCTGGAGGAGAAGTATATGCCGTGGCGGCGCTACGAGGACGACGCGTTCATGGAGCGCGGCGGCTATTGGTACCACAAGCTGCATATCTATCTCTATCCCTTCTACTATATCAACTATACGCTGACCACCATGGGCGCCATGGAGTTCAAGAAGAAGTACGCCGAGAATAAGGAGGCCGCGTGGCAGGACTATCTCAGGCTGTGCAGGACCGGCGGCAGCCGCAGCTATCTGGAGACGCTGCGCTACGCAGATCTGGCAAACCCCTTTGAGGAGGGCTCCGTCCAGCGGGCCTGCGGGTACGCGGAGGAGATCCTGCTCCAGCAGATCGCCGCGCAGGAGCGGTAAGCGGCAGGGCAGTCCCGGGCGGCGGATCCGGAGGGGCTGTCCGGCAGCGGTATAAAAGCAGAGCAGGGCGGAGGACGCGGCAAGCGCCTCCGCCCTGCTCCGCCTCTGCGGGGAAGCGCGATGCGGTCTGCCTGCGTTTTTTGCTTGCCAACGGCGGGTGCCCGGCGTAGAATAGGCAGGAGCAACAAACGGAGGCGCAATATGGACCACGCGACAGACAAGACCTATCTTTTCGAGCAGATGCCCGTGCCGCAGGCGGTGCGGCGGCAGATCCTGCCCGCCATCGCCAGCCAGATGGTGCTGCTGCTGTACAATCTGGCGGACACCTACTTCGTGGGGCTGCTGAACCAGCCGCCCCAGACGGCGGCGGTGTCGGTGGCCTACACCATCACGGTGCTGATGACGGCCATCGCCAATCTGTTCGCCGTGGGCGGCGCCAGCTGCATGGCCCGCGCCATGGGGCGGCACGATGCGGAGGGCGCACGGCACATCGCGGGCATCTCCTTCTGGTGGTGCCTGCTGGCGGCGGTGCTGTTTTTCGGGGTGTTCGCCCTGCTGGCCTCCCCGCTGCTGCACCTGTGCGGCGCGACGGCGGAGACCTACGCGCCGGCGCTCCGCTACGCCAGGTGGGTGGTGATCTGGGGCGGCCCCTGCGCCATCGTCAACATCCTGCTGGCTAACCTCATGCGGGCGGAGGGCAGCGCCGCCCTGGCGTCGGCAGGCGTGTCGCTGGGTGGTGTCATCAACATCGCGCTGGATCCGTTTTTTGTGCTGCCGCAGTTTCTGGGGCTGGGCGCCGAGGGCGCGGGGCTGGCCACCGCCATCTCCAACGGAATCGGCACGGTGTTCCTGCTGGCCTGTATTTTCCGCAGGCGCCGCAGCTCCACAGTCTCGCTGCGGCCCGGCAGCCTGCGCTGTACCGCGAAATACATGGGCGGCATCCTGAAGATCGGCTTTCCCTCCTGCGCACAGTACCTGCTGACGGTGGTGGCGGTGGGGGCGCTGATGAAGTTCATGTCCGCCTATGACACAGACGCGGTGGCGGCGCTGGGCATCGTCAAGAAGCTGGATATGCTGCCGCTGTACTTCTCCATCGGCGTGTCCACCGGCATACTGCCGCTGCTGGCCTACAACTACGCCTCCGGCGACCGTGACCGGCGGCGCCGGGTGTTCAGACTGGGCTGCGGCGTGTCGGCGGCGTTCTCGCTGCTGTGCGTGCTGGTATATGAGCTGCTGGCGCCGGTGCTGGTGGGGCTGTTCATCGACACGCCCGCCACCATCGCCTACGGCGCGGCGTTCCTGCGGATCATGGTGCTGGCCATGCCCATGATGGCGGTGTGCCATCCCATGATCACCCAGTTCCAGGCCATGGGGCGGGTGAAGGAGTCGCTGATCTGCTCCGTGCTGCGCAAGGGGGCGCTGGATATCCCCCTGCTGTTTCTGCTGGACGGGCTGATCCCCATGTACGGCTGCACCATGGTGCAGCCCATCGTGGACTGCGTGTCCATGCTGGCGGCGCTGTGGCTCTGCAGAAGGATCGTGAGGGAGGAGCAGGCCATAAAATCACCGTCCGGCGGCAAAAACTAACCATTGTGGAATAGTCTTTTCATTTTCTCCACCGTACAATAGCTGTACGGTGGAGTTTTTTTACGACTCGCGCAGAAAGGAGGACGAATCATTGAACCGCAGATACCTCACAGACGTCACCCCGCTGCCCGACCATATCCTGCAGGTGGACTTTGTGTCCGGGAGCCGGCTTCTGCTGGACATGAAGCCCTATCTGGACAAGATCCGCTTCCGGCCGCTGGCGGATGCGCAGGTGTGGAGCAGCGCCGTGACCAACGGCATCTTTGTCCGGTTCGGCGATGTGGAGCTGAGCCACGACGAGATATTATCCATGGCGGAGCAGGAGCTTTGAGACGGCCCGACTGAAAAAAGGAGGAGAGAACGATGAAAAGATTTTTTGCCATGATGACGGCACTGCTGCTGTGCCTGACCATGGCCGCCTGCGGCAGCAGCGGCGGCGATACCGACGATCCCGGCGACGTGGCGGGCGGGGACTGGCGCGTTACCGGCGTCGTCCGGGACAGCGGCACCATCACCCGCGGCGGCGAGGACACCGATGTGCTGGTGTGCATCAACGCGGACAGCGCCGACTTCTACTATGACGACGAGACGCAGGTGCTGTACGGCTATGCGGCCTATCCCATAGCGCTGCAGTGCGACCCGTGGGAGGCGTTCCAGAGCATCGACTTTGCCGACCGGAACGGCGACGGCGACAGCGATGCGGCGCTGCTGTTCGAGCTGGACGGCGCGCAGGCGCTGATGGTGTGGTACTGGGATGCGGGCGGCGAGAGCTATGTGTTCCAGCCGGAGGAGTCCCTGATAGACGGCTACAGCGACGCGGAGCCTGTCCCCGAGGGGTTTGACGGCGTCTGGTACCTGGAGGGCGAGGAGGATGCCGCCGTCGTCATCAGCATCGGCGTGGCTGACGACTGGATCCTGTACGACCAGGCGGACGGCGAGCTGAAGGAGATCGACAGCGGCACCCTGCGGGTGCTGGACGAGGCGCAGGGGCATTATGCCGCCGATTCTGAGGTGTATGAGGGCGTCTCCTATAACCTGGTGACGGCTGACGACAACGCCTTTTACTGGGGCACGGAGGGGGACTATCACCTCTACGAGCGGCTGAAGCGGTGGTAAGGCGCAGAGGGGCGTGGCGTTCCCCATCGTGGGCGCCACCAAGGCCAGATATCTGGATGATGCCGCCGCGGCGCTGGCGGTGCAGCTGACAGAGGAGGATGCCGCCTGGCTGGAGGAGCCGTATGTGCCCCACCGCGTTGTGGGCGCCATCAACAGCAACCCGCCCCAGGGCGTGATGCTGCTGGACGTCAAGAAGTAACGGGAGATCCGGCGTTTTTTGGGTTGAACGGGCGGCGGCGCCGTGCTATGATAGGGCAAAACGGCACGGACGAAGGAGAGAGATCCCATGCGGAACGGAAATTTGCTCATTGATATGCACGTCCATCTGGCGCGGTACGAGGTGCTGTCCGACAGCACGCGGGAGTGGTTCATCTCCCTGTACCCCTCCGAGGCGGCGTATCAGGCGGTGTGCGATGCCAACGCCTCACCGGAGGACTTCTGCGCCATGCTGGCGGAAAAGGGCGTGGACTACGCCGTGATCCTGGCGGAGGACACCCCCGCCGTCACCGGCGTGGCGGACAACCGGCGGGTGGCGGACTTCTGCAAGGGACATCCCCGGCTGCTGCCCTTCTGCACCTTCGACCCGCTGAAGGAGAAGGATATGCCCGGCCAGCTGCGGCAGCTGGCGGCGGAGGGCTTCCGGGGCGTGAAGCTGTACCCTACCTATAATTTCTTCTATCCCAACGATCCCATGATGTACCCGCTGTACGAGACGGCGCAGGAGCTGGGGCTGCCGGTGATGTTCCACACGGGACTGTCGGTGTTCAAGGGCTCCCGGCTGAAGTACGGCGACCCCGTCTTCTACGACGACATTGCGGTGGATTTTCCGGAGCTGAAGATCGTCATGTGCCACGGCGGGCGGGACTGCTGGTACAAGGAGGCCTTTACTGTGGCGCGGCTGCACGAGAATGTGTACATCGACGTGGCGGGCCTGCCGCCGAAAAAGCTGCTGACCTATTTCCCCGACCTGCCCCGGCAGGCGCATAAATTCGTGTTCGGCACCGACTGGCCCAGCGTGGATATCGGCAAAAACGCCGACGCGGTGGCGCAGCTGCCGCTGCCGGAGGCGGACATACGGGCCATTCTGGGTGAAACGGCCGGACGCCTGCTGGGCCTCGCCCAAGAGGGGCGCGGGGCGGCTGCGGCAGGGGAACAGCTTTTATAATTTTCCACAGGAAAGAGGAATTCTGTTTTAACAACTCAAACGCAGAAGCGGCAGCTGGACATGCTGCACGGCTCCATATGGGATAAGATACCGCGGTTTGCCCTGCCGGTGGCGGCCACGGCCATACTGGAGCAGCTTTTCAACGCCTCGGACCTGGCGGTGGTGGGCAACTTCACCGGAGACCAGCGGACAGCCGCCGTGGCGGCGGCGCTGATCTTCGGCGTCCTCTTTACCGCCCTGGTGCAAAGCTCCTCCTCCTCCATCGCCATCTTCCAGGCTTTTGCCATCCAAGGCATCCTGGACCTGTCTCTTATACACATCTGACGC
>URVR01000031.1 GCA_900551355.1 uncultured Eubacteriales bacterium
GGACGTTGAGTGCGCAAGGTGATACTTTATATGACCTTCACTTTTGCATTCAACGCAGCCAAAAGCGACGCACAGGAAACGGGGGATGCGGCATGGAACTGCATATTTGGATGGGCCGGGCCGGAGCCGGAAAGAGCCGGCTGGTGCTGGAGACGCTGGAGAAGCAGCGGCGGCAGCGCCCGCAGGTCTTGCTGGTGCCGGAGCACGCCTCCCATGAGGCGGAGCTGGATCTGTGCCGGGCCTGCGGCCCCACCGCCAGCCGGGACGCGGAGGTGCTGAGCTTCCGGAATCTGGCCACCCGGGTGCTGGGGCAGGTGGGCGGTCTGGCGGACGTGACGCTGGACAACGGCGGCAAGCTGCTGACCATGCGCCGTGCATTGCAGGAGGTGAGCGGGCGGCTGACGGTGTTTGCCCGACCCTCCCAGCGGCCGGCGTTCCTGCGGCAGCTGGTGGCGCTGGTCGACGAGCTGTACGCCTACCGGGTGACGCCGGCGGCGCTGATGGAGCAGGTATCCGACATGGACGGCGCGGCAGGGGAAAAGCTGCGCTCGGCGGCGCTGATCTACGGCGCTTACGATGCGCGCCTCCACGGAGAGGGGATAGATGCCCGCTCCCGGGTGCAGAAGCTGTGCGACGCCCTGCCGGGCTCGGACTATCTGGTGGGAAAGGATGTCTATGTGGATGGCTTTTCCTACTTCAACCGGGTGGAGGAGGACATACTGGAGACGGCGCTGCGTCAGGCCAACAGCCTGACGGTGACGCTGCTGGGCGACGAGTCCGACCCGCAGCTGTTCCGGAACGCGCTGCGGCAGCGGGAGCGGCTGAAGCGCATGGCGGCGCTGGTGCACAGTAAGTGTGAAGTGAAAACGCTTGTCGGCAAAAGCGGCGGTGCGCTGGCGCATCTGGAGCGCTGCTTCTTTGGCGATGAGACGCCGTGGCAGGGGGAGCAGCCCTCTATCCGGCTGTATCAGGCGGAGACGCCCTTCTCCGAGGTGGAGTATGTGTCCGCCTGTGTGCGGCGGCTGGCCCGGGAGGGCTGCCGCTGGCGGGACATCGGCGTGGCGGCCCGGAATATGGAGGTATACGGGCCGCTGCTGGAGGCGGTATTCCGGCGGGACGGCATACCGGCCTATATCAGCCGCCGCAGCGACATTCTGGAAAAGCCGGTGCTGACCATGCTGCTGTCGGCGGTGGACGCCGTTACCGGCGGGTTTGAATACGAGGACGTGTTCCGCTGTCTCAAGACCGGCATGGCGGGTATCTCCACGGCGGAGTGCGATATGCTGGAAAACTATGTGATCCGCTGGGAGATCCGGGGCGCGATGTGGCTGCGGGACACGGACTGGACGGCCAGCCCCGACGGCTACGGCGCGGAGCTGAATGAGACGCGGCTGCAGCGTCTGGCGGAGGTCAACGCGGTGCGCCGCCGGGTGCGCGACCTGTTCATTGACCTGAGCGAGGGCCTGAAGACCGGACTTACCATACGGGATAAAGCGGAAACGCTTTACAGGTTTGCGGAGTCGGCGGCGGTGCCGGAGACGCTGAAGCAGCAGACGGAGGCGCTGTACGACGATGGACAGGTGCAGCTTGCGGAGGAGTATAGCCAGCTATGGCGCATCTTCTGCGATGTGCTGGATCAGTTCGTGGAGCTGCTGGGGGATGTGGAGGTGGACGGACAGGAGTTTGCCCGCCTGCTGCGGCTGGTGCTGAGCCAGTACGCCGTGGCCACCATCCCCGCCACGCTGGATCAGGTGAAGGTGACACCCCTCACCCGGAATGACCGGCATACGGTGCGGCATCTGTTTCTGCTGGGCGCCAACGACAACGTTCTGCCCACGGTGGAGCAGGGCGGCGGGATTCTGGACGCACAGGAGCGGGCGCTTTTGCAGCAGCGGGGCATCCTGCTGTCCGACGCCACCTTTGACCCGCTCAGTGCGGAATTGCAGAATATCTATGCCTGCCTCGCCCAGCCCACGGCGTCGCTGACGGTGACGTGGCCGGTATCGGACGGGATGGGCGGCCAATTGCTGCCCTCCTTCGTGGTGGCGCGCATCACGCGGCTGTTTCCGCAGGTGGCCATCGAACGGGAGGACGGCAGCTACAGGCGTGAGCTGCCTGCGGCGGCGCTGGCGCTGGCAGGTCAGGAGCCGGGCGGCCCACTGTGGCAGTACTTCGCCGAGCACGGGCAGAAGCCGCTGCTCACGCGGATGGAGCAGGCCCGGTCCATGGGACGGGGGAAGCTCTCGCGGCAGGCGGTGGAGACGCTGTACGGACGGCGCATCGCCATGTCCGCGTCCCGTGTCGACCGGCTGAAAAGCTGCCATTTCGGGTATTTCATGGAGTACGGTCTGCGCGCCAGGGAGCGCACCAGCGCCGGCTTTGAAGCGCCGGAGGTGGGGACGTTCATCCACTATCTGCTGGAAAACGTGAACCGGGATGTGCGGGATCGGGGCGGCTACGGCCGGGTGGACAAGCCGGCGCTGCGGCAGCTGGTGCACCACTATGTGGACGAATACGCCCGGACGCAGATCGACGGCTACGCGGAAAAAAGCGCCCGGTTCCGGTATCTGTTCTCCCGCCTGCGGGAGACGGCCTGCGCCATCGTGGAGAATATCGCCGACGAAATGGCGGTGTCGGATTTCCAGCCTATCGCCTTTGAGCTGGGCTTCGGCGGAAAGGACGGAAAGCTGCCGGCCGTCACCGTGACGGAGGGGGATACCACGCTGTCCGTGGGCGGCAAGGTGGACCGGGTGGACGGCTGGCTGAAGGACGGCAAACTCTATCTGCGGGTGGTGGACTATAAGACCGGCAAAAAGGCATTCGATCTGGCGGACGTGCGGTACGGGCTGGGCATCCAGATGCTGCTGTACCTGTTTACGCTGCAGAAGGAGGGAAGCGCCTTCTTCGGGAAGCCGGTGGAGCCGGCGGGCGTGCTGTACATGCCGGCGCGGGACATTATCCTGCGGGCGGACCGGGCAGTGCCGCCGGACAAGCTGGAGGATATGCTGCGGCGGGAGCTGCGGCGTACCGGCATGCTGCTGGGCGAGCCGGAGGTGCTGACGGCTATGGAGCACAGCGCGCTGGAGTCGCCGTGCTATCTGCCGGTGGGCGTGACGAGGGACGGCGCGGTGCAGGGCCTGGCATCCAGCGTACTGGTGAACGCGGCGCAGATGGGCAAAATGGCGCGGTATATCGACAGCCTGCTGCACCGGGTGGCCCGGGAGATCGGGGACGGCAACATCGATGCCGACCCGTGTACCCGGGGGCCGCAGGACAGCGCCTGCGCCTGGTGCGCGTTTCAGGCGGCGTGCTGGTTCGACGAGAGCCGGGACAAGCCGCACTATCTGAGAAAGACCACGCCGGAGGAGTTCTGGCAGGTGGTGGACAGGGAGGTGGAGCAGCATGGCTGAGCTGAAGCTGACGGAGCAGCAGCACGCGGCGGTCTATGACCGGGGCGGCAGTCTGCTGGTATCCGCCGCCGCCGGCTCCGGCAAGACGAAGGTGCTGGTGGAGCGGGTGTTCTCCTACCTGACGGGGGAGCGGTGCGACGTGGACGATTTCCTGATCATCACCTATACCCGCGCGGCGGCGGCGGAGCTGCGGGCGCGGCTGGCCGCGGAGCTGGCGGCCCGGGTGGCGGCGTCTCCGGAGGACCGGCATCTGCGCCGTCAGATGTTCCGGGTGTATCAGGCGGATATCAAGACGGTGGACGCCTTCTGCGCGGCGCTGCTGCGGGAGCATATCCATCTTTTGGAGCCGGTGGACGGGCGGAGCCTGACGCCGGACTTCCGGGTGCTGGACGAGGCGGAGGCCAGGCTGCTGAAGGAGCGGGCGCTGGAGCGGACGCTGGAATCGTTCTATGAGGACATTGAGAGCGGCGATGAGGCCTTTGCGCTGCTGGCGGGGACGCTGGGCGCGGGGCGGGATGACCGGGCGCTGGCGGAGCTGGTGCTGGAGCTGCACGAGAAGATCCAGAGCCACCCCTACCCGGTGCGGTGGCTGCATCAGGCGGCAGATGGCTGGCAACAGCTGCCGGAAACGCTGGCCGACAGCGTGTATGGCCGGACCGTAATGGAGGACACTGTGCGCAAGGCCCTGTTCTGGGCGGAGCAGCTGGAGCGGGCCGCGGAGGCCATGGAGGACTGCGAAGCGGTGTACAACGCCTACGCGGACCGGTTTCTGGAGACAGCTGCACAGCTGCGGCAGTATGAACAGGCGGCGCAGGGGGGCTGGGAGGCCATGGGCCGCGTGGAGCCGGTGTTCCGGCGGATGGGCGCGGTGCGGGGCGACGAGAACGGCCCGGCCAAGGCAGCGGCACAGGCGGTGCTGAAGAAATGCAAGGACGCGCTGAAGAAGCTGACGGCACCGTATCAGGTGCCGGAGGCGGCGCATCTGGAGGATCTCCGCGCCACGGCACCGGCCATGCTGGCGCTGCTGCGGCTGACGGAGCGGTTTTCCCAGCGGTATCAGGCGGAGAAGGTGCGGCGCAACGCCATGGATTTCTCCGACCAGGAGCACTATGCCGTGACGCTGCTGTGTCAGGCAGACGGCAGCCCCACAGAGCTGGCGCGGCAGGTGTCCCAGCGGTATCAGGAGATCATGGTGGACGAGTATCAGGACACCAACGAGGTGCAGGACTGCATCTTTCAGGCCATCTCCCGGGAGGGGCGGAACCTGTTTACCGTGGGGGATGTGAAGCAGAGCATTTATCGGTTCCGGCTGGCGGATCCCACCATATTCTTAGAGAAATACCGGCGCTACGCGGATGCGGCGAAGGCAGCGGACGGCCAGCCCCGGCGCATGGTGCTCAGCCGGAACTTCCGCTCCCGGCGGGAGGTGCTGGAGGCCACCAATGCCGTGTTCGCGGACATCATGTCCCGGGAAATGGGCGAGATGGACTATACGGCGGAGGAGCGGCTGTACTTCGGCGCGGACTACTACACCGGTGCGGCAGGCCGGGAGACGGAGATGCACGTCATCAGCGTGGAGGACACGCCGGAGCAGCGGTTCGACCGGACGGAGGCGGAGGCCCGCTTCGCGGCACGGCGCATCCGGCAGCTGCTGGATGAGGGGTTCCCCGTGCAGGGGGAGAACGGCATGCGGCCCGTGAGGCCGGAGGACATCGTGATCCTCATGCGCTCGCCCCGGTCGCGGATGAAGGCGTTCACCGCCGCGCTGGCCCGGGAGGGCATCCCCTGCGGCGGCGGGGAGAGCGACGACTTTTTCAGCGCCATGGAGATCGCGGTGACGGTGTCGCTGCTGGAGATCGTGGACAACCCCCGGCAGGACGTGCCCCTTATCTCCGTGCTGCGCTCGCCGCTGGTGGGCATGTGCCCCGATGAGCTGGCGGCCATCCGCACCCTGCAGCCGGAGGGGGACTACTACGACGCGCTGTGCCGGGACGAGAGTCCAGCAGCGCAGGCGTTTCTGGCGCTGCTGGACGAGCTGCGGCAGGCGGCCCGGGAGATGGCGGCGGACGAGCTGCTGTGGTACATCTATGACCGGTGCCATGTCATGGCCGTTTTCGGGGCCATGGCCGACGGCGCCCAGCGGCAGGCGCGGCTGACGGCGCTGTACGACTACGCCCGGCAGCTGGTGCAGGGCGGCAAGGCGGGGCTGTTCGACTTCATCACCCATCTGCGGCGGCTGCTGGAAAAGGGTGAAGCGCCGGGGCTGTCCGCCGCGCAGGCGGCGGAGGGCGTGCAGATCATGAGCGTCCACCGCTCCAAGGGACTGGAGTTCCCGGTGGTCATTCTGGCGGATCTGCAGAAGAGCTTCAACCGGCAGGACCTGAGCCGCCCGGTGCTGGTGCATCCCGAATTGGGACTGGGTACGGAGCGGGTAGACGGCGCACGGCACATCCGGTACGACACCATCTCCAAAACGGCGCTGGCGCTGCGGCTGGACCGGGAGGCCAAGGCTGAGGAGATGCGTATCCTGTATGTAGCCATGACCCGGGCCAAGGAAAAGCTGATCCTGCTGGACTGCCGCAAGCATATGGACAGGAAGCTGCGGGATCTGACGGCGCTGACCGGCTCGCCGGTGATGCCGGAGGCGGTGTCCGCCGCCGGATCGCCGGGGGAGTGGCTGCTGCTGTCGCTGCTGCACACCGACGGCGCCGCGGCGCTCCACGCGCTGGCGGGCATCCGTCCGGAGGTGCTGACGCCGCTGCCGGAGAGCTGGACCATCCGGCTGTGGCGGGAGGGCGGCCAGGAGACGCAGGCGCAGCCGCTGCCGGCGGCAGAGGAGCGAGAGGTCAGGCCGTATACCCAGCCGGACGAGGCAGCGCTTGCCTTCATGTATCCCTATCAGGCGGTGACGGCGGTGCCCACCAAGATCACGGCCACCCAGCTGAAGGGCCGGGAGCTGGATCAGGAGATCGCCGAGGGGGCAGGCACGGTACGGCGGCCCGCCGCGCCGGAGAAGCCCCTGTTCTTACAGGAAAAGCGGGGACTGTCCGCTGCGGAGCGGGGCACGGCCATCCATCTGGTGATGCAGTATCTGCCGCTGGACACCGCGCCCACGGCGGAGGCGGTGACAGCGCAGGTACAGGCGCTGGAGCAGCGGCGGCTGCTGACGGCGGCTCAGGCGGAGGCGGTAGACGCAGAGGCCATCGCGGCGTTTCTGCGTTCCCCGCTGGCGGAACGCATCCGGGGCGCGGCGCAGGTGTGGCGGGAGTACCGCTTCGCCCTGCTGATGCCGGCGGAGCGCTACGCCAAGGACGCCGAGGGCGAGGAGCTGCTGCTCCAGGGCGTGGCGGACTGCGTATTCGAGGAGGACGGCGCGCTGACGGTGGTAGATTTCAAGACCGACCGGGTGACGGAGGAGGAGACGCTCCAACGCGCAGAGCTGTACCGTTCGCAGCTGCAGGCATACAGCGACGCCCTGAGCCGCATCATGGAAAAGCCGGTGTCACAGCGGGTGCTGTACTTCTTCGCCTGCGGGGCGGAAATTTCTTTATAAATGCTGCGAAAAATGCTTGCATTTGCGGAAAATATGTGCTATCATCACAGTTGCGTTTGTGGCGAAGCCACGGCGACGAGTGAACCAGAAAGGGGTGAACATGAGCAATGAAGGAAGGAATCCATCCCAATTATCAGCAGACTACTATTAAATGCGCCTGCGGTAATGTGATTGAGACAGGTTCTACGAAGAAGGATATTCGCGTGGAAGTCTGCTCTAAGTGTCACCCCTTCTTCACCGGCAAGCAGAAGCTGGTGGATACCGGCGGACGTGTTGCCAAGTTCAACAAGCGTTTCGGCCTGGACAAGTAAAAGAGACACATCACATCACAAGACCCGTACCGTTTGGTGCGGGTCTTGTTTATTTACATTTGCAGCGGGATACGGTATACTATACCAAAATACAGGCAAGAGGGTACTATATGGAACGAAAGACCATTGAACAGAACAAGGAGCAGAAGCGGGATTATGCGGTGCTGGTGGGGCTGCGCTCCCCGGTGCTGGGCGCGGACAGCGCCGACGAGGAGAGTCTGGCGGAGCTGGGCGCGCTGGTGGAGACAGCCGGCGGCGAGCCGGTGGGTACTATCCTGCAAAGCCGGGAGAAGCCTGACCCCCACAGCTTTATCGGCGAGGGCAAGGTGGAGGAGGTCAAGCGCATGGTGGAAAACGGCGACGCCACCATGGTCATCTTTGACAACGACCTGTCGCCCTCCCAGATCCGGGTGCTGACGGAGCTTTGCGGCGTGCAGGTGCTGGATCGCAGCGGCCTCATTCTGGACATCTTCGCCCAGCGCGCCAAAACCAAGGAGGGCTGCTTGCAGGTGGAGCTGGCACAGTACCAGTATCTGCTGCCGCGGCTGATCGGTATGTGGTCGCATCTGGAGCGGCAGGGCGGCACCGGCGGCTCACCCATCGGCACCAAGGGACCCGGTGAAACGCAGCTGGAGACGGACCGCCGCCATATCCGCCGGAAGATCGACAAGCTGAAGGAGGAGCTGGAGGAGGTGCGCCGTGTGCGTGGCACCCAGCGGCAGCGCCGGATGAAAAACGAGATCCCCGTGGTGGCCATCGTGGGCTACACCAACGCGGGCAAGTCCACGCTGCTCAACGCCATCACCGGCGCGGGCATCCCTGCCAACGACCGTCTGTTCGACACGCTGGATACCACCACCCGTCTGCTGACGGTCAGCGACACGCTGGACGTGGTGATCTCCGACACGGTGGGCTTTATCCGCAAGCTGCCCCATCAGCTGGTGGAGGCGTTCAAGGCCACGCTGGAGGAGCTGGAGTACGCCGACCTGCTGCTGCATGTCATCGACGTGTCCAATCCGGAGTGGCGGGAGCAGGCCCGCATCGTGGATGAGCTGATCCGGGAGCTGGGAGCGGAGCAGATCCCCTGCATCCGCGTGTACAACAAGTGCGACGTGGCGTTTACCGCCCAGCAGGAGCGGGAGGCGGACGCGGTGTATATCTCCGCCAAGACCGGCGAGGGAATCCCTGCGCTGCTGTCCGCCGTGGACAAGAAGCTGGACAAGGGTACCAAGCGCGTGGTCATCCACCTGCCCTACGACAAGACGGGGCTGCTGGACGGTCTGTACCGCGAGGCCAAGGTGGAGAGCGTGGAATACGGCGAGACGGTGGATGTGACGGCGGTATGTACGCCCCGCGTCATGGGACAGCTCAAGGACTATATCGAGGGCTGGGTGGAGCCCAAGGAGGACTGGGAATGACGCGGACGACGGAGCGGCTGGTGCTGCGGCCATGGCGGGAGACAGACGCGGAGAGCCTGTACCGCTATGCCTGCGACGGGCAGGTGGGGCCCGCGGCAGGGTGGAAGCCCCACGAGTCCGTGGAGGAGAGCCGCCAGATCATCCGAACGGTGCTGTCCCAGCCGGACACGCTGGCGGTGCTGCTGCGGGAGCGTCCAGAGGAGGCCATCGGTTCCGTGGGCGTATTTCCCACTGATGCGCCGGATGGGGAGGGCGAGCCGGAGATCGGCTACTGGATCGGACGGCCCTTCTGGGGGCAGGGGCTCATCCCCGAGGCGGTGCGGGAGCTGCTGCACTGGTGCTTTGCGGAGCGGGGGTCGGCGCGTGTCTGGTGCGGCCATTCCCCGGGGAATGACAAGTCCCGCCGCGTCATCGAGAAATGCGGGTTCACCTATGTTTGCGACGGCCCTCCCGTGCTGTGGCCTGACGGGCAGGAGCGGCCTACCTGCTACTATGCTATTGACCGAGAGGACTGGGAGAAGGAGGTGCGCCGTGGCTGAGACGTTTCGTGTGCCGTTTCAGGCGTCGGACAGCGAGTTCGTGGAGAAGCGCTCCCGCTTCATCAGCCACCTGCTGCCGGTGGAGTCGGAGGAGGACGCCCGGGCGTTCATCGCACAGATGAAGAAGCAGTACTACGACGCGCGGCACAACTGCTGGTGCTACCTTATCGGGGAGAACATCGTCCGTTACAGCGATGACGGAGAGCCGCAGGGTACGGCGGGCCAGCCCATGCTCAATGTGTTCCAGCGGGAGGGCGTGACCAATGTGGCGTGCGTGGTGACCCGGTACTTCGGCGGTATCCTGCTGGGCGCCGGCGGACTGACGCGGGCGTATTCCAAGGGCGCACGGGACGCTCTGTGTGCCGCGGGATACGCGGTGATGGGGCAGTGGGCGGTGGTGTCCATCCCCTGCACCTACGCCATGCTGGAGCGTGTGAAGCTGGAGGTGGCGGCACAGGACGGCACAGTGGACGACACCGTGTACGGCGCAGATATCCGGCTGACAGTGTCCCTGCCGGCGGAGCGGGTGGACGCTTTGCAGGAGCGGCTGACGGAGCTGTCGGCGGGGAGCATCGCCGTGACCGTGGATTCGGCGGAGTTCCGCCCCGGCCCGCGGCAGGAGCTTTGAGCATTCCCCGCAGATTGACAGGACGGTGACAGGGGATTTTAACGGAATGTTCACAGGTTATCCCTTGTGCGGCGGCGTGAAATCTGTTATACTGATACCTGAAGATACAAGTGCGTATCTGCCCAAAATTGGACAGATACGCCATTTTTTTCAGGAAAGGATTGGTAATTTGACGAGAAGAACGGTACAAGAGGAGCAGGCACGTCTGCGGAAAAAACGGCAAAAAGCACAGGGCTTTTTCTCTATCTTCAAAAAGCCGATGCACGAGTCTCTGACCTCGGTGCTGCCCATCATACTGATCGTGCTGGCGCTGGGCTTCACCATTGCGCCGGTACCCAACAACGCTATGATGGCGTTTCTGCTGGGTGGTGTGCTGCTGATCGGCGGCATGGGACTTTTCACACTGGGATCGGAGATGTCCATGATCCCCTTGGGACAGGCGGTGGGCAGCGAGATCACCCGCTCCAAGAAGGTCTGGATCATCGTGGGCATCAGCTTCCTCATCGGCATCATCATCACCGTGGCGGAGCCGGATCTGCAGGTGCTGGCCAATCAGGTGCCCGCCATTGAGAATAACGTCATCATCTGGTCGGTGGCGGTGGGCGTCGGCGTCTTTCTGGTCATCGCGCTGCTGCGTATCCTACTGGGCATCCAGCTGCGGTGGCTGCTGATCGGGTTCTATGTACTGGTGTTCGGTCTTGCTATGTTCGTCTCGCCGGATTTCTGGGCGGTGGCCTTTGACTCCGGCGGCGTTACCACCGGTCCCATGACCGTGCCGTTCATCATGGCGCTGGGCGTGGGCGTCAGCGCCGTCCGCAGCGATAAGCAGGCGGGGGGCGACAGCTTCGGCCTGGTGGCGCTGTGCTCCATCGGCCCTATCATCACGGTGCTGCTGCTGGGTCTTCTGTACCAGCCGGACGGCAACGCCTATACCAACACCGTCATGCCGGACGCCAAGGACACGGTAGAGATGTTCCGCGCCTATGTGGACGCCCTGCCGGAGTACTTTGCGGAGACGGCCAAGGCGCTGGCACCTATTGCGGTATTTCTGGTGCTGTTCCAGCTGATTACAAAGCGGCTGAAGCGGCGTGCGCTGCTGAGTATGGCGGTGGGTCTTGCCTATGTGTATGTGGGTCTTGCGCTGTTCCTCACCGGTGTCAACGTGGGCTTTATGCCCGTGGGCAGCTTTCTGGGCGGCAGCATCGCCGGGCATACCTATAACTGGATCCTTATCCCCATCGCCATGGTCATCGGCTATTTCATCGTGCAGGCGGAGCCGGCGGTGCATGTGCTGAACAAGCAGGTGGAGGAGATCACGGCGGGCGCTATCCCGGCCCACGCCATGAACATCGCCCTGTCTGTGGGCGTGGCGGTGTCGCTGGGACTGGCCATGATCCGGGTGCTCACCGGCGTGTCCATCATGTGGTTCCTCATCCCCGGCTACGCCATCAGTCTGGCGCTGAGCTTCGTTGTACCGGATATCTTCACGTCGGTGGCCTTCGACTCCGGCGGCGTGGCCTCCGGCCCTATGACGGCAACGTTCCTGCTGCCCTTTGCGCTGGGCGCGTGCGAGGCGGTGGGCGGCAATCTGGTGACGGACGCCTTCGGCGTGGTGGCCATGGTGGCCATGACGCCGCTGGTGACCATCCAGCTGCTGGGCGTGAGCTACCAGCGGAAGCTGAAGCACGCCAAGGCGCCTGCGGCGGCTCCCGTGGCGGTGGAGCCGATCATCGAGCTGTGCTGACGGAGGTGACGGTATGAGCAGCAGATTGTATTACATCATCACCATCACCAACCGGGTGATGGGCAGCAAGCATTTTCTGGATTTCTACCGGGCGTTCGGTGCGCCGGTGGTATTCTCGGCGCTGGGGCGCGGCACCGCCAGCGACGATATGCTCAGCTATCTGGGTCTGGAGGCCACGGAGAAAACCGTGCTGTTCTCCGTGGTGACGCCGCAGGTGAAGGACGTGCTGATGCGGGAGTTGGTGGACACCATGCACATCGACCGGCCTGGCAGCGGCATCGCCGTGTGCCTGCATCTGAGCAGCGTGGGCGGGCAGTCCGTCATGAATTATCTGATCTCCGGCGGCGCGGACGTCCAGCCGGATCTGACTGTAAAGGAGGAAGAGCTGATGCATGATTCCGGATACGAGCTGGTGGTGGCCATCGCCAACGGCGGCTATTCCGATATGGTGATGGAGGCGGCGTCCGCCGCCGGGGCACAGGGCGGCACGGTGCTGCACCTGTCTCTTATACACATCTGACGCTGCCGACGATCGCATAAGTGTAG
>URVR01000032.1 GCA_900551355.1 uncultured Eubacteriales bacterium
ATTTAGGCCTACACTCGTCAAGAATATTTCTTCATTTATCAAGCAATTTTGCCGCAATATCGATTTTCCCCGCACTTCTGCCGACTATTTGATCTAAGTAAGGCAGCGACACCCCAGATGCATAAGCGTCCTGGGTGTCGGCTGCCTTTTGTTATTCAAACATTATCTCTTGCATCACCACTTCCTCCGCGGCGCTGCGGATGTTATTCATGGCACCAACCCACGCCACCTGATCTTCAGATTTCAGTTGCCCAGTGATGCCCTGCTCCTGTGTCATCTGCTTCACCAGCATCTCCAGCATCTCTCGCGCCTGTCGGTCTACCTCGTTAAGGTGTTGCGTCAACTCACCAGAAGTCAACAGGTTAATGTACAAAACTCTCCGATGTTCCTTAAGGTACTTGAGCCGTATACGGCCAAAGCGTCCATAAGTTGCCGGTTCTTCCTCGGATAGCACCAGATCCGGCAGGTAGTAGTCTCCATACTTGCTATATGTAATTTCCATTGTGTGACAGTCCTTTCTTAAGCTATGATTTTACCCTTATTTGTACCCTTTATAGCGTTAGCTCTTATAAAACAACTGGACTGACTGGTACCATGTTTTATAGTTTCAGAACTGAATATCACATAATTTGATGTAATTTGTTGCTGAAAATTCTTTTTTCCGAATTCGAGTCCTGTACCGCGCACCAAAGCCTCACTTCCTCGGAAGTGAGGCTTTTTCTATTACAAAAACCACCCCGAAAGGGGTGGTTTTCTGGTTTTGCGCCGCCTTACAGAGCGGCGGCGCCGATGATACCCGCCTCGTTGCCCAGCTTCGCCGCCTGAATGACGGGCTGGGGCCGCGCCTCGCCGCCGAAGCAGTTGGCAGCCACATAGCGGCGGATGGGCGCCAGCAGGCGCTCCCCCTGACGGCTGATGCCGCCGCCGATGAGCACCATCTCCGGCGACAGGATGTTCACCAGATTCGTGACGCCGGCGGCCACGTAAACATAGTATTGCTCCAGCACCGCCTGCGCCGCAGCATCGCCTGCGTCGGCGGCGTCGAACACATCCCGCCCCGTCAGCGCCGGGTATCGGTTCAGCAGGGACTCCGGATGGGCGGCAGCCGCCTCCCTGCCCTGCCGGATCAGCGCCGTGGCGGAGGCGTAGGCCTCCCAGCAGCCCCGGCGTCCGCAGGTACAGGGCGCGCCGTCCAGCACCAGGATACTGTGGCCCACCTCGCCGCCGGCGCCGCCCAGCCCGGACACGATCTTCCCGTCCACAATGACGCCGCCGCCCACGCCGGTGCCCAGCGTGACCAGCACCATGCTGCGGCAGCTGACGGCGGCCCCGGCCACCACCTCCGCCAGGGCGGCGCAGTTGGCGTCGTTGCTCAGGCGGGTGGGCAGGCCGAAATGCTCCGTCAGCATGCGGCACACCGGCACGTCGAACCAGTTCAGGTTATACGCGCAGACCACCACGCCCCGCTCCGGGTCGCAGGTGCCGGGGGCGCCCACGCCGATGGAGGCGCAGTCCCGGACGGTAAGGCCCGCCTTGTCCAGCGCCAGCTCCACGGCGCGGCACATATCGGCCACCACCTGCTCCGCCGGACGGTGCGCGCCGGCGGGCACGCTGGCCTCCGCCACGATTTGGTGGCGGTCGTCCACCACGCCCACGGCGATGTTGGTGCCGCCCAGATCAATGCCGATGCGATACATACGGATACTTCCTTTCCTCGTGTGTGATAGCGAAAAAACGGAGCGGGCAGACTGCCCGCCCCGCAAAGGTACGTTTGCTCAGAAGTGGGTGACGAAATCGCTGTTCACCGCCACCGTGCGGCTGATGTTGGAGGAATTGATGCTGGCGAAGATGGTACGCATCACCGTCAGCGCCTCCCGGCCGGAGACCTCCGGCTCGCGGTCATGTACCAGCGCGTCCACGAACTCGTCGATGACGCCGGTGCCGTTGTGGGGCACGTCCAGGTTATAGCTGGTGCGGTTGCCCTCCATATCGCTGACGATAATGGGGGAGGACGGCTCGCTGTAGATGAGCATGATGCCCTTGGTGCCGTACAGGCAGGTGGACTGGCACTCGTGGCCGTAGATGGTCCAGCTGGCCGCCATGGTGCCCAGTGCGCCGCCGGACATCCGCAGGATGCACAGGGCGTTGTCGTCCACGCCGATGAGCTGGCCCTCGTTGTCCCGCTTGTTCAGCGTCACCACCTTGGCGGTGGTCTCGATGACCTTCTGGCCCAGCAGGTACTGGATCAGATCCACCTTGTGGATGCCCATGTCGGACAGCGCGCCCAGCGCCGCCTTGTTCTTGTCGAAGAACCAGGTGCCCTCGTCCACGGACCAGCCCTCAGGCCCGGCGTTGCCCAGCACGGCGCGGAACGTGATGACGTCGCCGATGACGCCGCGGTCCAGCAGCTGCTTGGCCCGGCGGTGCACCGGATCGAAGCGCATGTTGTGGCCGATCATCAGGTACTTGCCGTTGCGCTCGGCGGCGGCCACCATGGACTCGCACTCCGCCAGCGTCACGGCCATGGGCTTTTCGCACAGCACATGCTTGCCGGCGTACAGTGCCGCGGTGGAGATCTCCGCGTGGCTGCGGTTCTCCACGCAGATGGACACCGCGTCGATGTCGTCGCGGTTCAGCAGGTCGAAATAGCTGTCGCAGACGTCGCCGCCGTACTTGGCGGCCATCTCCTCGGCACGGGCCCGGTTCTTGTCGTAATAGGCCACGACCTCCGCATTGGGGTTGGCTGCATACTCGGGCAGATGGCGCACCTGTGCGATCTTGCCGCAGCCGATGATACCAACTCGAATCATAGAAAAGCTCCTCCTCTACCATTGTCCACTGATGGTACTCTATTCTCGTTTAAATTATAACAAATTCAGGGGCGGGTGAAAAGCCTTTTTTTCACGATTCTGAAAATTTACCTCAGACGCAGGGCGACGGTAAGGGCGCAGCCCCGCTCCCGGATGTGATCCAGCACCACGCCCTCCGGCAGAGCCAGACGGCTCAGGGCCAGCAGCGGGCCCTTGCCCGTCAGCTTGAACAAGGACTCCTTGGCGGTCCAGATCTCCCAGAAGCGGGCGCAGTCGCCATCGTCACCCACGCGGATATAGGCCATCTCCGCCTCGGAGCAGACACGGCGCATGAATTTTTCATCGGCGGAGCGGACGACCTCCACATCCACGCCCACCGGCACATCGGCGGCGGCGCAGACGGCGTAGGGGCCGGAGTGGCTGACGGAGACGTACACGCCCCCGGCGTCCACGGCGGGCTTGCCGGTGTCGTCCCAGCGCAGGGGCACCTCCCCCTCGCCGCAGCCCAGACGCTGCGCCAGCACCCGGCGGGCCAGCAGCTCACCGGCCACAGTGCGCTTGCGGTCGTCCTCGCCGGCGATGTCGCTGACGCGGCGGCGGCGCGCCTCATCCATCATGGACACGGTGCGGGCCATGGTCTCCTCGTCCAGCTGGCGGATATCGTACCAAAGCAGTTCCATTTTCCCAGTCCTCCCCTTTGTTTTCGTTTCTGAGGCGAGTATAGCACATCCTCCGGCAGGATGCCAGTATTTTATGCGCTTGCTTTTCTGAAAAGAAAGCGTTACACTGGACATGTGTGAATGATCTGTGCTCGGGAGGAGCGAATATGGTTTCTATCGTAGAAGTGACCACCAAGGCGCAGCTGCGCCGTTTTGTAGATTACCCCAATCAGCTGTATAAGGACGTGCCCCAGTTCGTGCCGGCCACCTACGGCGACGATCTGGCGGACTGGGATCGCAGCAAGAACCCGGCCTTTTCCTACTGCGACGCCCGGTGCTGGCTGGCGGAGCGGGACGGAGAGATCGTGGGGCGCATCGGTGCCATCCGCAGCCGCAAGGCCAACGAGAAGTGGGGTACCAACCGGATGCGGTTCACCCAGGTGGACTTCATCGACGATCCGGAGGTGTCCGCCGCCCTGTTCGCCACCGTGGAGGACTGGGCCAGAGAGCTGGGCTGCGCGGCGGTCCACGGGCCGCTGGGCTTTACCGACATGGACCGGGAGGGTATGCTGGTGGAGGGCTTTGACCGCCGCAGCTGCTTCTTTACCTATTATAATTTCCCCTACTATATCGACCACATGACCGCGCTGGGCTATGTGAAGGATGTGGACTGGATCGAGGAGCTGATCACCGTCCCCACGGATGAGAAGATCATCCAGCGGTGGGAGAAGCTGTCGGATTTCGTGCTCAAGCGCAACCACCTGCATATCGTGGAGCCGAAAAACCGGCTGGCGTATCTGCCGCTGCTGAAGCCGTTTTTCGATCTGGTGAACGTGGCTTATGCCCCACTGTACGGCACGGTGGATCTGACGGAGCAGCAGATCAGGAAATACTCCTCCAAGTTTGCGCCCCTCATCAACCCCAACACCACCTGCTTCGTCATGGACAAGAATGACCGGATGATCGCCTTCGGCGTAGGCGCGCCCAGTCTGGCGGTGGCCATGCAGAAGCACCGTGGCCGCCTGTTCCCCACCGGCTGGGTCGACGTGCTGAAGGCATTCCGGAAGAACGACACGGTGGATCTGCTGCTCATCGCCGTCCACCCGGACTATCAGGCCCGGGGCGTCAACGCCATCATCCTCAGCAAGACCATGAAGGGCTGCCTGAAGATGGGCATCAAGGAGGCGGAGACCGGCCCCATGCTGGAGCTGAACGACAAGGTGCAGTCCCAGTGGAAGGATTTCCAGACGGAGCAGCACAAGCGCCGCCGCTGCTTCGTCAAGGAGCTGACCCCTGCCGCCGGAGAGCCGGAGAAGGCGGACGCGCCTGCCGGCGCCGCCGTATAAACGACAAAAAGAGAACGCGGACACTGTCCGCGTTCTCTTTTCCGTTTTTTACAGGCCGTAGACCTCGGTGAACTTCTTTTCGAGATAGGCCACATAGCAGTCCGGGTCGAACTTCCCGCAGACCGACTCGAACAGTGCCACGGGATCCTTCATGCAGCCGTACTTCCAGATCTTCTCCTCCAGCCAGTTGTTGATGGGGGTCAGATCGCCGGAACGCACCACGGCGTCCACGTCCAGCTCCTTGGACAGCTCCAGCAGGTACTGCGCGCCGTAGGCCGAGCCGATGGCGTAGGACGGGAAGTAGCCGATGTTGCCGTTGGACCAGTGGGAGTCCTGCAGAACGCCCTGCCGGTCGTTGGGCACGTCGATGCCCAGATACTCCTTGTACAGCCGGTTCCACTCGGCGGGCAGGTCGTGGGCGGTGAGGGTGCCGTCGAACATCCGCTTCTCCAGCTCGTAGCGCACCATGATGTGCAGGCAGTAGGTCAGCTCGTCTGCCTCCGTGCGGATGAGGGACGGCTCGGACTTGTTGATCATACGGTAGAAATCGTCCTCCGTCACGTTGTCCAGCCGGGGCGCAAAGTGCTCCTTCAGCCACGGGTAGATGACGGAGCAGAACGCCCGGCTGCGGCCGATGATGTTCTCATAGAACCGGGACTGGCTCTCGTGGATGCCCATGGACACGCCGTTGCCCAGATTGCTGCGGGCCAGCTCCCGGCCGGTGTGCAGCTCATACAGGGCGTGGCCGCCCTCATGCACCACGGAGTACAGGGACGAGGCCACCATGTCGGCGTGGTAGTGGGTGGTGATCCGCACATCGTCCCGGGAGAAGTTGATGGTGAAGGGATGCTCCGTCTCACCGATGATGCAGTGGTTCCGGTCGATGCCCATGACGCCCATGACGAAATCGGAGAACTCCCGCTGGATGGGGATGGGGAAATCGGCGTGGAGCGGTGTGTCGTCCACCCGGTCGGCGTGGGCGGTGACCCGCTGGATGAGAGGCACCAGCTTCTGCCGCAGGGCGGCGAAGAATTGGTCACAGGCGGCCACCGTCAGCCCCCGCTCATAGTTGTCCAGCAGCGTCTCATAGGGGGCCTTCTCCGGCTCCCAGTACAGAGCGAAGCGCTTCAGCGTGTCGAAGATCTCCTGCAAGTACGGCTCGAACAGGGCAAAATCGTTGTTGGTCTTGGCGGTCTGCCACACATCGTCGGCGCGGGTGGTCAGCTTCTGGTAGGCCACGAACTCCTCCTCCGGGATGCGGCGGGTGCGGTCGTAGCTGCGCCAGTACTCCTCCACCTTGCGGCGTGTCACGTCGTCCAGCTCCGTGCGGGCGGCCATCAGCGTCTCCAGCATCTCCACGGTGTCCGCCGCGGTGGTCAGCTGATAGTCGATGCGGCTGAGCTCGCCGGTGGTGTCGCTGCGGACGTCGGCTGCGCCCTTGGGCGCCGCGGTGACGCCGTCGTAGTACAAAAGGCCCATGGCGTGAGACAGCGCAAAGCTGGTCTGCTCGTAGCTTTTCAGCTTTTCCAATGCTTCGGTAACGGTCATGCTCGTACCTCCTGTTTGTAGTTGAGACGATTATACCATCCTCGGCGGAAAGACACAAGCGGACAAAAATGTACACAGAATCTTAATAGACTATCGACCGCAGACGTGATAAAATAGGGAAAATACCTGTCAGAAAGGCGGATCGCCATGGATCTGAACAAAAAAACCATGCAGCGCATCATGCTGCTCATCACCTTCGCGGTGCTGCTGTTCTGGGGCCTGTACAATATCTCCACCATCGGCGGACTTTTTTCCAACCTGTTTTCCCTGCTGGCGCCGCTGCTCATCGGCATCTGCATCGCCTTTGTGCTGAACCTGATGATGGTCGCGCTGGAGCGGCTGTGGGACCGGGCGCTGTCCAGGTGGAACAGCCCCTGGAACCGCAAGCTGAAGCGTCCCGTCTGCCTGACGCTGACCATGGTGCTGTTCCTGGGCATCATCTTCGCCATCTTCTTCATCCTCATCCCCCGGCTGGAGGAGGCGGGCACCACCATGGTGGCCAACATCCCCACCTATGTGGCACAGATCCAGGCGTGGTGGACGAACCTCAGCGATTTCGCATCGGAGCACGGCGTGACCCTGCCGGAGCTGTCCCTCAACGCGGAGAACGTGAAGGAGACCATCACCGGCTTCCTGCAGGAGAAGGGCGACAGCGTGGTGAACACCACCCTGAACATCACCACCTCCATCGTGGGGGCGCTGGTGAACGTCCTGCTGGCGCTGGTGTTCTCCCTGTACCTGCTGGCCCAGAAGGAGACGCTCATCGCCCAGTCCAAGCGGCTGCTGCGCCGCATCCTGCCCCGGAAGGCCGCCGACCGCCTGCTGTCGCTGCTGAGCCTCACCAACGACGCCTTTTCCAGCTTCGTCACCGGTCAGGTGACGGAGGCGTTCATTCTGGGCACCCTGTGCTGCCTGGGCATGCTGATCCTGCGCCTGCCCTACGCCCTGCCTGTGTCGGTGATCATCGCGGCGCTGTCGCTGATCCCCATTTTCGGCGCGTGGATCGGCGCGGCCACCGGCGCGTTCCTCATCGTGTTCCAAAGCCCCATCAAGGCCCTGACGTTCCTGATCTTCCTGCTGATCCTCCAGCAGGTGGAGGGCAACCTCATCTACCCCAAGGTGGTGGGCAAGTCCGTGGGCCTGCCGGGATTGTGGGTGCTGGCGGCCGTCACCATCGGCGGCGGCGCCTTCGGCGTGCTGGGCATGCTGCTGGGCGTGCCGGTGTGCTCCGTCATTTACGCGCTGCTGCAGACCTATATCCGCTCCAAGCCGCCGGAGGAGCTGTCCAGATAGACCGCACATCCAGAAGCGTCCTGTCCCTCCGGACAGGGCGCTTTTTTCCGTCAGGAGTTCACAAATAATTAAAATAGCCCCTATTGACATTATCTGGGGAGGGTGGTAAACTGCGTTTAGCACTCGAAAAGCAGGAGTGCTAAACGGAGAAAGCTATGGAATTGACAGACCGCAAAAAGCAAATATTGAAGATCGTGGTGGAAAGCTACATCAACACCGCCGAGCCGGTGGGCTCCAAGGCCATCGTGGAACAGATGCCCGGTAAGATCAGCTCCGCCACCATCCGCAACGAGCTGGCGGATCTGGTGGAGCTGGGCTATCTGGAGCAGCCCCACACCTCGGCGGGACGTGTGCCGTCCGCCAAGGGCTACCGGCTGTACGTCAACGAGCTGATGGAGCGCAAGGCCCTGTCGCCGGAGGAAACGGCGAAAATCAACGATGCCCTGTCCGGTCAGATGAAGCAGGTGGATCAGGTCATCAGTCAGGCCGGACAGATGGTGTCCAGCTTTGTGGGCTATCCCACCTACGCCGTGGCGGATCACCGCACCGCCGCCACCGTGCAGCGGTTTGAGCTGATCGCCGTGGACGAGGGCAGCTTCATCGCCGTGGTGATGCTGTCGGATAACCGGGTCAAGAGCCAGCTGATGCAGCTGGAGCTGCCGGTGGACGCCGACACGCTGCCCCAGCTGAGCCACCTGCTGAACACCCACTTTACCGGCGCAGGGCCGGAGAAGATGAACGCCACGCTGATGAGCCTGTCCGAGCAGGTGTCCGGCCAGTGGTTCCTGCTTCTGAACCGGGTGACGGAATATGCCTGCACCCTGCTGGAGGAAGCCCAGCATCAGCAGGTGTTCACCAACGGCGCCAGCCAGCTCCTGAAGTTCCCGGAGTTCCGGGACATCGACAAGGCCCACGATCTCATGAGCTTCATGGTGGATAATAAGGAGGATCTCCCGGTGCCCCAGAGCGACGCCCCTATGCAGATCCTCATCGGGCCGGAGAACGTCAACGATGCCCTGAAGGAGAGTAGCGTGGTCATCGCCAGCTACGATATCGGCGACAACATGCGGGGCCTTGTGGGTGTGGTAGGCCCCACCCGTATGGACTACGCCGCCGTGGCGGCACGGCTCAGCTACTTTGCCGAGAGCCTGAGCCGCATGTTTGGTAAAAAACAGCTACCGGAGGATACACAATGAGCGAAAAGGATAAGAAGGAACAGACCGCGTCGGCTGAGGAAGCGGCGCAGGAGACGGCGGAGCAGACCGCCGCGCCCGCCGAGGAGGCGGCGCAGGAGGAGACGTTCACCGTCACCAAGTCCCAGATGGAGCAGATGGAGCAGCTGGCCAAGGTGCTGGCGGACGCCAACGACAAATACCTCCGTCTGGCGGCGGAATATGACAACTACCGCAAGCGCACCACCCGGGAAAAGGAAAATGTCTACGGCACGGCCAAGGCCGACACCATCAAGCCGTTTCTGGCGGTGCTGGACAATCTGGAGCGGGGCGTGCAGCAGTTCGAGGAGGGCGACGGCCACCGGCAGGGGCTGGAGATGATCTGCAAGCAGTTCATCGACGTGCTGGGCCAGATGGGCGTCACCGAGATCCCGGCGCTGGGCCAGCCCTTCGACCCGGAAAAGCACAACGCCGTGATGCATACAGAGGATGAGGCCGCCGGCGAGAACACCATTGTGGAGGTGTTCCAGAAGGGATTCATGCTGGGCGACAAGGTACTGCGCTTCGCCATGGTCAAAGTGGCGAACTGAAAGGAGCTTTACAAATGGAAGGCAAGAAGCTGTACAAGAGCAATACGGATAAGAAGATCGCCGGTGTCTGCGGCGGCATCGCCGAGTATTTTAACATCGACTCCACGCTGGTGCGTCTGGGCTGGGTGCTGTTCTGCGCCCTGGGCGGCAGCGGCCTGCTGGCCTATATCATCGCGGCGCTGGTCATGCCCGACCGTCCCTATTAAAGCTGTGAATAAATAAAATTAAGATAAACATTTCAGGAGGCAATCATTATGTCTAAAGTTATCGGTATCGACCTTGGTACGACCAATTCCTGCGTAGCCGTGATGGAAGGCGGCGAGGCAGTCGTTATCCCCAACGCGGAGGGCAACCGCACCACCCCGTCCGTGGTGGCCTTCAGCAAGACCGGCGAGCGTATGGTGGGCCAGGTGGCAAAGCGTCAGGCCATCACCAACCCCGAGCGCACCATCTCCTCCATCAAGCGTGAGATGGGCACCGACCACCGCGTCACCATCGACGGCAAGAGCTACACGCCCCAGGAGATCAGCGCCATGATCCTGCAGAAGCTGAAGGCGGACGCCGAGGCGTACCTGGGCAGCCCCGTCACCGAGGCCGTCATCACCGTCCCCGCCTACTTCACCGACTCCCAGCGTCAGGCCACCAAGGACGCCGGTAAGATCGCCGGTCTGGACGTGAAGCGTATCATCAACGAGCCTACCGCCGCCGCGCTGGCCTACGGTGTGGATAAGGAGCAGGCCCAGAAGATCATGGTCTACGACCTGGGCGGCGGCACCTTCGATGTCTCCATCCTGGAGATCGACGACGGCGTCATCGAGGTGCTGGCTACCGCCGGCAACAACCGCCTGGGCGGCGATGACTTCGACCAGTGCATCATGAAGTATCTGGTCAGCGAGTTCAAGCGCACCGACGGCATCGACCTCAGCGGCGACAAGGTGGCCATGCAGCGCCTGAAGGAGGCCGCCGAGAAGGCCAAGATCGAGCTGTCCGGCGTCACCACCAGCAACATCAACCTGCCCTATATCACCGCCGACGCCACCGGCCCCAAGCACCTGGACGTGACGCTGACCCGCGCCAAGTTCAATGAGCTGACCGGTCATCTGGTGGACGCCACCATGGGCCCCGTGCGTCAGGCTATGTCCGACGCCGGCCTGAAGCCCTCCGACCTGGCCAAGGTGCTGATGGTGGGCGGCTCCAGCCGTATCCCCGCCGTGGTGGAGGCCGTGAAGAACTTCACCGGCTCCGACCCCTTCAAGGGCATCAACCCCGATGAGTGCGTGGCCATGGGCGCCGCCCTGCAGGCCGGCGTGCTCACCGGCGACGTCAAGGGGCTGCTGCTGCTGGACGTCACCCCCCTGTCTCTGGGCATCGAGACTATGGGCGGCGTGTGCACCCGCCTCATCGAGCGCAACACCACCATCCCCGTCAAGAAGAGCCAGATCTTCTCCACCGCCGCCGACAACCAGACCTCCGTGGAGGTCAACGTGCTGCAGGGCGAGCGTGAGATGGCAGCCGCCAACAAGAGTCTGGGCCGCTTCCATCTGGACGGCATCGCCCCGGCCCGCCGCGGCGTGCCGCAGATCGAGGTGACCTTCGACATCGACGCCAACGGCATCGTCAACGTCTCCGCCAAGGATCTGGGTACCGGCACCGAGCAGCACATCACCATCACCTCCTCCTCCAACATGAGCAAGGAGGACATCGAGAAGGCCGTCAAGGAGGCCGAGCAGTATGCCGCCGAGGACGCCAAGATCAAGGAAAAGGTGGAGATCCGCAACCAGGCCGATCAGCTGGTCTATCAGGCGGAGAAGACCCTCAGCGAGGTGGGCGACAAGGTGCCCGAGAGCGAGAAGGCGCCTGTGCAGGCCGGTCTGGATAAGCTGAAGGAGACCCTGAAGGGAGAGGATACCGACGCCATCAAGGCCGCCACCGAGGAGCTGACCCAGCTGTTCTATAAGATGAGCGAGAAGCTGTACCAGCAGCAAGCGCCCCAGGGCGATCCCAACATGGGCGGTCAGCCCGGCGGCGACCCCAACGGCGGCCAGCAGTACTACGACGCCGACTACAAGGTAGTCGATGACGACGATCAGAACAAGTAACGAATTTCCCACGAGAGGGACAGGGCATCCTGTCCCTTCTTGTGGTGTTATCACCCCTTTGAGTGGAGAGAAGTGCAATGGCAGAAAACAAACGCGATTACTACGAGGTCCTGGGTGTCAGCAAGGGCGCCTCGGAGGACGAGATCAAAAAAGCATATAAAAAGCTGGCCCGCAAGTACCACCCGGACATGAACCCCGGCGACAAGGAGGCCGAGGAGAAGTTCAAGGAGGTCAACGAGGCCAACGAGGTGCTGTCCGACCCGGAGAAGAAGGCGCGGTACGACCAGTTCGGCTTTGCCGGCGTGGACTCCAGCTACGGCGCGGGCGGCCCCGGCGGCGCCGGCGGCTTCGGCGGCGGCTTCGACTCTGTCTCTTATACACATCTCCGAGCCCACGAGACGTA
>URVR01000033.1 GCA_900551355.1 uncultured Eubacteriales bacterium
AGCAACTGCCTTTGCAGCCTGCATGTGGACATCGAGCCGGGCGACCGCGCCGCAGACTGCGGCGGGATCATGGAGCCGGTGGCGGTGTGGGTGCGCAAGGGCGGCGAGTGGGCCATCATCCACCGCTGCCGCCGCTGCGGCGCCCTCAGCTCCAACCGGTCGGCTGCGGACGACAATCCCATGAAGCTGATGAGCATCGCCCTGCGGCCCCTGTGTGAGCCGCCGTTCCCGCTGGAGCGGATCGAAGAAATGACAGAGCTGATGGGCGGCGACGGCAAGCTGCCGCCTGATACCTCGCATCGTATGTAAAAGCGCAGTACAGAAGCCCTCCGTATGACAAAGCATACGGAGGGCTTCTGCGTTTGTATTACAGAAGAAAAGCACCGTTTAGGGGGCTTCCTTCTGTGGAAAGGCGGGATCAGACCTTCAGCTTATCGCCCTTGACCTCTTTAAGGCTGGCCAGCACCATACCCGTCAGGGCGAATAGAGCAATGACGTTGGGCAGGACGATGAGGTTGTTGAACATATCCGTCAGCTCCCACACGAAGTCGCTGCCAGAGACGGTGCCCAGGAAGATGAACACCAGCGCGATAACGGTGTAGATGACGCTGCACAGCTTGCTGTTTCTGCGGCCGAACAGATAGTTGGCATTGATCTTGCCGAACAGGTTCCAGCTGAGGATGGTGGAGAAGGCGAAGAACAGCAGGCAGATGGCCACGAACTTGGCGCCCAGACTGGCGCCTAACACGAAGCCGAAGGCGGTCTGAGCCAGATTGGTCTTGCCGATACCGTCGGGAATGACGCCGGCAGCCAGAGGGCCGTCCTTGGTGTACAGCGTGCAGATGATGACCAGTGCGTTGAGGGTCAGCACCACAAAGGTGTCGATGAACACACCGATCATGGCCACCACGCCCTGGTCGTGGGCGTGGGCCACGTTGGCCTGGGCGTGGGCGTGGGGCGTGGAGCCCATACCGGCCTCATTGGAGAATAGGCCGCGCTTGGCGCCCTGGCTGATGGCGGTCTTGATAGCGTAGCCGAAGCCGCCGCCGATGATAGCCTGAGGCTGGAACGCATACTTGAAGATCATGCCGAAGGTGGCGGGGACGTACTGGATGCGGGCGATGAGGATCGCCAGACCGCCCAGCAGGAAGATACCGGCCATGATGGGGACCAGCTTCTCCGTCACTGCGGCCAGACGCTGCACACCGCCCAGGAAGATGACAGCGCAGATGATCACCAGCACGATGCCCATGACCCAGGAGGGAATGCCGAAGGCCGTCTCCATGGTGGAGCCGATAGAGTTGGACTGTACCATGCAGCCCATGAAACCCAGTGCCAGAATGATGGACACCGCGAAGAAGCCCGCCAGGAACTTGCCGAAGCCGCCCTTGAACGCGGTGGTGATGTAGTACACGGGGCCGCCCTTGATGTTGCCGTCCGGCTCCACGATGCGGGTCTTCTGGGCCAGTGTGGCCTCCGCGTAGATGGTGGCCATGCCGAAGAAGGCGATGATCCACATCCAGAAGATGGCGCCGGGGCCGCCGGTGAGGATAGCGCCGGAGGCACCCACGATGTTGCCGGTGCCCACCTGGGCAGCGATGGCGGTGGCCAGCGCCTGGAAGGAGGTCATACCGCTCTTCTGTGCGCCGCCGCGGAGGTTCATCTCACCGAAGAACTTCTTCATGCCCTCGCCGAAGCAGCGTACCTGCACGAAGCGGGTGCGGATGGAGTACCACAGGCCGACGCCCACCAGCAGGAAGATGAGGATGTAATTGCTGAGGTACTCGTTGATCTTGGAAACGATAGGGAACAGGGTGGATTCAATCATGGTTTCTTTCTCCTTACATAAAAATGAGAGCCGCTGCAGGGCAGCGACTCTGGAGAAGTCAGGGGGCAAGCAAAACTACTTGTCAGCTCCGTCCTTTTGCCTGAGAGATTCAGCGCAGCCGCGCCTTGCACCTTCGGCACCCAATTGAATGGGATTCTCCAGAGTACCCTCCGCGTCCGGTCTGAACATTCCGGACGACTCATCGGGTGTATCAAATTGATGGACGTATGTTACCACAGAATGGACAGCTTGGCAACCCCCAATTTCGATTTTTTTCAAAAAAATGAGCGTCGGGCCGAAAGACGCCTGACAGCGCCGGTTTTTCACACACATTGCTTGTCAAGCGGCGGCGCTTGTGGTATGATGGACAAAAATCGAGAGAGAGGGACGCGGCTATGGAAACCAGCTTCAAAACGTGCATGTTCGGGGGATTCGACCGGGAGGATGTGATCTCCTTCATTCAGAAAACGGCGGAGGAGAACCAGACCCGGCTGGACGCGCTGACGGCGGAGAACGAGAAGCTGCTGGCGGAGCAGCAGGCCACGGAGCAGCAGAACCGGGAGCTGTCCGACCGTCTGGCGGAGCTGGAAAAACGGCTGGACAACGAGTCCGCCCTGCGCTACCGGGTGCGGGAGCTGTCGGAGAAGCTGGAGGCCGTGCAGCGGGAGAACGACGCCCTGCGGGAGCCGGCGGCCCAGTATCAGTCCCTGAAGGAGCACATCGCGGACATTGAGATCAGCGCCCACCGCCGCACGGAGGAGTTCCGCGGCAAGGCCATCGCGGAGCTGACGCAGCTCATCGGTCAGCAGCGCCAGTGGTGCGCCGAGCAGCGCGGTGCGTACCAGCGCATGGCGGAGGACGTCCTGCAGGAGCTGCGCCGGGCGGAGCGCCATGTGGAGGAGTGCGACCTTGAGAACTTCGACCAGATGGAGGAGTCCATCCGCCGGCTGGAGGACGCCATCAACAGCGCGGAATAAAAAGCAGAGAACAGAACGAAACAGCCCCGCGGCGTATGCCGCGGGGCTGTTTTATGGAGAAAATACTTACAGCAGCATGACGCCGGCCTTGGCGCAGCCGTCCACGGTGTCCTTGTCCCACAGGCTGGCCTGCACCTCGCCGATGTGGCAGGTGCCGATCATCAGCATGCACAGACGGCTCTGGCCGATGCCGCCGCCGATGGTCAGGGGCAGCTGACCGCTGAGCAGCATCTTGTGGAAGGGCAGCTCCCGGCGGTCGTCACAGCCGCGCTTGTGCAGCTGGTAGTCCATGGAGGCCTCATCCACACGGATACCCATGGAGGAGATCTCAAAGGCACCATCCAGCACGGGGTTGTACATCAGGATATCGCCGTTCAGGGACCAGTCGTCATAGTCGGGGGCGCGGCCGTCATGGGGCTTGCCGCTGCGCTTCAGGTCGTCGCCGATCTGCATGAGAAACACGGTGTGGTGCTCGCGGCAGATGGCGTTCTCACGCTCCTTGGGGGTGAAGTCGGGCCAGCGGTCCTCCAGCTCCTGGGTGGTGACGAAGTACACCTCCCGGTCCAGCACGGTGTGCAGGCTGGGGAAGGCGATCTGCAGGGCGTCGTTGGTCTCCACCACAGCGCCTACGATGGCGCGGACGGTCTGGCGCAGGTACTGCTCATTGCGGTCCTGGCGTTCGATGACCTTTTCCCAGTCCCACTGATCCACATAGACGGAGTGGAGGTTGTCCACCTCCTCGTCGCGGCGGATGGCGTTCATGTCGGTGAACAGGCCCTTGCCGGGCTTGAAGTCATAGCGCTTCAGCGCCAGGCGCTTCCACTTGGCCAGGGAGTGCACCACCTGACCGGTGGCGCCCACATCGGGGATATCAAAGGAAACAGGGCGCTCCACGCCGTTGAGGTTGTCGTTCAGACCGGAATTCTCCTCCACGAACAGAGGAGCGGAAACCCGGCGCAGATTCAGCGCCTGCCCCAGATTCACCTGAAAATTGCTCTTGATGAACTCGATAGCCCGCTGCATCTCATAGGTGGACAGCGGCGTCTTGTAGCCGGCAGGGATCGTCAATTTGCTCATGCGTGAAACACCTCTCTTAATAAAAAATATGTTGCCATTATAGGCGCAGAGGCGGTGGATTGCAAGTAAAAAATACGCAAAAATATGCGGCGGCGATTCCGATTATTTTGTATAAAAATGTCCCCCGGCACAGCCGGGGGACATTTTTATACAATTTGTCCGCGAACCGCTTACTTGAAGGACTCGATCATGGCCTTGAAGGCGGGCAGGCTGCGGCGGATCATGTCGTTGGACACGCAGTAGCTCAGGCGGAAATAGCCGGGGCAGCCGAAGCCGTCGGCGGGGACCACCAGCAGGTTGTAGCCCAGCTTGGCCTTCTCGGAGAACTCGTTGGCGTCGCCGTTGGGAGCTTTGACGAACAGGTAGAAGGCACCGTCGGGCTTGGCGCACTCATAGCCCATCTCACGCAGGCTGTTGTACAGCAGGTTGCGGTTCTCGTCGTAGGCCACCAGGTCGGGGCGCTCCTCGGCGCACAGCTCGATGACCTTCTGCATCAGCGTGGGGGGGCAGACGTGGCCCATGATGCGGGCGGCACCGGCGATGGCGGCGTACACCGCGTGGCTGTCCTCAGCGAAGCCGGGAACGTACACATAGCCGATACGCTCGCCGGGCAGGGACAGGGACTTGGAATAGGAGTAGCAGACGATGGTGTTCTTGTACAGGCAGGGAATGAAGGGGACCTTCACGCCGCCGTATACCAGCTCACGGTAAGGCTCGTCGGCGATGATGTAGATGGGATGGCCGTACTCCTTGCTCTTGCGCTCCAGCAGAGCGGCCAGACCCTTCAGCGTCTCCTCGGTGTAGACCACGCCGGAGGGGTTGTTGGGGGAGTTGATGATGATGGCCTGGGTGTGGGCGGTAATGCGCTCCTCCACAGCGTCCAGATGGATCTGGAAGGCCTTGGTATCGGCGGGGACCACCACCAGCTTGCCGCCGTTGGCGGTGACGAAGGGGCGGTACTCGGGGAAGAAGGGAGCCACGGCCATGATCTCGGAATCGCCGTCCACGATGAGGGCCTTGATGATGGAGATCAGCGCGGGCGCGGCACCGCAGGTGAAGAACAGCTCGCTGGCCTTGACGTCCAGACCGAACCGGGCGGCCAGATCCTTGGCCACGGCGGCGCGGGCATCCTCAAAGCCGGGGGCCATGGAGTAGCCGTGCAGTTTGATGGAGTCGGTCTCGTCCACGATCTTGTGGATGGACTCGTTCACCTTCTTGGGAGCGGGAATGCTGGGATTGCCCAGGGAATAGTCATAGACCTTGTCGGCGCCCACCTTGGCGGCCTGCTCCAGACCGTAGGCGAACAGCTGGCGGATGACGGAGGGAGCGGTGCCCAGATTGTAGAATTCCTGATTGACCATGATATAATCTCCTCTTTTTTGTTGTTGGTGCGCACAAGCGCAGATACACAAAACCCTGTTTTTATGATACCACGTCCACTGTAATTGTCAAGCAATTATCAATGTCGCGGAGAATTTTTAGCAAAAACGTAATCTGACGAAACAAATCCTTGTGCAAAGCGCTGTCAGGACAAGTCCATGCGGGCGGCGAGGACGCTGCCCAGCGCGATGGAGGCCAGCTTGGAGTAGGCACTGTCGGCGCGGCTGACCAGCACGATGGGCACCTTGGCGCCCAGGATGATGCCGGCATTCTTGGCGTTGCCGAACAGGTTGGCGGCCTTGCCGATGCCGTTGCCTACCTCGTAGTTGGGCACCAGCAGGATGTCGGCCTTACCGGCGCCGGGAGCGGTATAGTGCTTGTGGTGGCAGGCCTCCTCGCTGACGGCCAGATCCAATGCCACGGGGCCGCAGACGTCCATGTTGTACTTGGCCCAGCGGTCGGTCATGTGAGCCAGCGCGTCGGCGTCCACGGTGGACTGCACCTTGGGGTTCACCTGCTCCGCACCGCAGACGCAGGAGGCGTTGATGTGCTCATAGCCCAGTGCCTGCAGCACCATGGCGGCGTTCTCCAGGATCTCGGCCTTCTTGTCCAGATCGGGGAAGGTATTGACGCCGCCGTCGGTGAGCACAAGCATCCGGCCCAGCGCAGGGATCTCGTACAGCATGCAGTGGGTGGTCAGGTGGGAGGTGCGCAGCCCCTGCTCCTTATTGAATACGGCGCGCATCAGGTCGGCGGTGCCCAGAATGCCCTTCATCAGGAAGTTGGCCTTTCCCTGGGCGCACAGGGCCACGGCCTTGGCGGCGCAGTCCTGATCGGTGTCCCCGGCGATGATCTCATAGGCGGCGGGATCCTCACCCAGACCGGTCAGCATGGACTTGATCTCGTCCACATGGCCCACCAGAATGGGGGTGGCGATGCCCTCTTTGCGGGCCTCGACCACAGCCTCGATCACCGGCTGGTCATGGGCGGCGGCCACGGCGATGACGCCGGTTTTGCCGCCGCGGGCGGCGGAAATGATGCCATCAATGGTGTTTATCATGTGTTTTCCTCCTGCAAGTGATAGTTTCTTTTGCCATTTAAAGCAATTCAGCACAAATTTGGAACCTTTTCTGGGATAATTATACAACACAATGCCCATAGCGTCAATGAAAAACCGAATGATTCAACAAAAGAAATTCCGGCGGGGGTTGACGAAATCCGCCGCAGCGCATACACTAAGGCAGTGCGTATTTTGTATAAGGAGTCAGAGCTATGAAAGAGATCAAAACCTGGTCGCTGGCATTTACATATGTAGGATGCTTTCTGGGTGCGGGCTTCATCTCCGGTCAGGAGCTGTGGCAGTTTTTCGGCAGCTTCGGGAACTGGGGCTATGTGGGCTTCGCGGCGGCAGCAGTGCTGTTCACCGTCATCGGCATCCTGTTCGTGCGGCTGACCCAGATGACCCAGTGCGCCGACATGGACCGTCTGCTGGTGCCCTGGGACATCAAGTGGCTGCGGGGCGCCTCCGGCGCCATCGGCGCGGTGTTCCTGTTTTTTGTGGTGGTGTCCATGTCCGCCGGCGTAGGCGCCATGCTGACCCAGCTGTTCCATGTGCCCACCTGGCTGGGCAGCATCGTGTTCATGGCGGCGGTATTTCTGGTGACGCTGCTGGGCGTGACGGGCATGGTCAACGCCTTCTCGGCGCTGATCCCCGTGCTCATCGCTGCCACCGTGGCCTTTGCCGTGGGAGCCTACACCACCTTCGGTACGGAGGACATCCTCCGGCTGGAGAACGTGAACACCAATCCGCTGATGCCCAACTGGGTCATCGCGGCGCTGACCTTCGTCTCCTATAATATTCTGGGCGGCATCGGTATCATGTCCCCCGTGGGGCAGTACGTCCGGAAAAAGAAGCATATCTACGCGGGCATCGCCCTGTCCGGCCTGATGCTGCTGGCGGTGGCGGGCAGCATCCTCACCAGCCTGGCCACCTACCCGGAGGCGGTGGCGGCGGAGCTGCCCATGGTGGCGCTGGCCAGCCGGCTCAACGGCACACTGGGCACGGTGTACGGCCTGATGCTGCTGGTGGCCATGTTCTGCAACGCGCTGGCCAGTCTGGTGGGCCTCATCTCCTATCTGGAGCAGAAGGCCCGGTTTGTGCGGGAGCGGAAGAAGCCGGTGCTGACAGGGCTGTGCCTGCTGGCGTGGGCCGCCAGTCTGCTGGGCTTCGGCGAGATCATCGCCGTGGTGTACCCGGTGTTCGGCTATCTGAGCATCGTGTTCGTGGTGTGCGTGGTCATCCACTTCGTGCAGGCCCGGAAAAAGGAAAAAGCGGAGGCGGCCTGAAAAAACATAAAAGGAAGCCCGGAGCGATGGCTCCGGGCTTCCTTTTCGCAGCATATGTAATGTATAAACGCTTTACACGCTGAACAGGATGTCGGCGTAGGTGGGATACGGCCATGCCTCGGCGTCCACCAGCGATTCCAGCTGACTCACCAGCTCGCCGGCCTTCTGAGTGCGGTTCACCACCTGCTCGCGGTAGTACCGGGCGGCGTCGATGCCGCTGTCGGCGGCGGGGGCCTTCTCCAGCGCCTGGGCGAGGTCCTGGCAGACGTCCAGAAGCTGTCCGCCCTGGAAGCTCACCTGACGGATCAGATAGTCCTCGATGCGGCAGAAGCCGGCCAGATCCGCCTCCTGCTTGTGGGCCATGCCCTTGGCCAGATCGCCGGTATAGCGGGCCACGGCGGGGAGGATGCGGCGCTGTGCCATGTCCAGCAGGGTGTTGGCCTCGATGGCGGACACCTTGCAGTAATTCTCCAGATGGATCTCGTAGCGGGCGCGCATCTCCGTCTCCGTCAGGACGGCGTGCTTCGTGAACAGGTCCACGTTCTTCCTGTCGATGTAGGCGGGCATGCAGTCCACGGTGTCCCGCAGGTTGGCAAGACCCCGGCGGGCGGCCTCCGCCACCCACGCGTCGTCATAGCCGTTGCCGTTGAAGATGATGCGCTGGTGGGCGGTGAACGTCTCCTGCAGCAGCTCCTGCAGGGCGGACTGGAAGTCCTGCGCCTTTTCCAGCCGGTCGGCGAACTGTCCCAGCTCCTCGGCCATGATGGTGTTGAGCACCACGTTGGGGCTGGCGATGGACTGGGAGGAGCCAAGCATGCGGAACTCGAACTTGTTGCCGGTAAAGGCCAGGGGGGAGGTACGGTTGCGGTCGGTGGTGTCCTGGGGAATATCCGGCATGGCGTCCACGCCGATGCGCAGCTTCTTCTTGGTGATGTCCACATACTCCGTGCCCTGCACGATGGAATCCAGAATCGCCGTCAGCTCATCACCCAGGAACACGGAGATAATGGCGGGAGGCGCCTCGTTGCCGCCCAGACGGTGGTCATTGCCGGGGTAGGACACGCAGCAGCGCAGCATCTCCTGATACTCGTCCACACCCTTGATGAACGCCGCCAGGAACAGCAGGAACTGGGCGTTCTGGCTGGGGGTGCCGCCGGGCTTCAGCAGGTTCTCGCCGGTGTCGGTCTGCAGCGACCAGTTGTCGTGCTTGCCGGAGCCATTGATGCCGGCAAAGGGCTTCTCGTGGAGCAGGCACACCAGCCCGTGGCGGGCGGCAACCTTCTTCAGCAGCTCCATGGTCAGCTGGTTCTTGTCGCAGGCGGAGTTGGCGTCGGAGTAGATGGGCGCGATCTCATGCTGAGCGGGCGCCACCTCATTGTGCTCCGTCTTGGCCAGCACACCCAGCTTCCACAGCTCCTCGTCCAGCTCCTGCATGAACGCGGCGACCCGCGGCTTGATGGCGCCGTAGTAGTGGTCGTCCAGCTCCTGCCCCTTGGGGGGCCTGGCGCCGAACAGCGTCCGGCCGCAGAGCTTCAGGTCCTCCCGGAGGTCATACATCTTCCGGTCGATGAGGAAATACTCCTGCTCAGGGCCTACCTGTGGGATGACATGCTGCGCCTCCGTGTTGCCGAACAGCCGGAGGATGCGGATGCACTCCCGGTCCAGCTCCCGCATGGAGCGCAGCAGCGGCGTTTTCTTGTCCAGCGTCTGCCCGCTGTAGGAGCAGAAGATGGTGGGGATATACAGGGTGTTGTCCTTGATAAAGGCGTAGGACGTGGGGTCCCAGGCCGTGTAGCCTCTGGCCTCGAAGGTGGCCCGCAGGCCGCCGGAGGGGAAGCTGGAGGCGTCGGCCTCGCCCTTGTTCAGCTCCTTGGCACTCAGCTCCATGCGCACGCCGTCCGCACCGTCGCGGGTGATGAAGCTGTCGTGCTTCTCGGCGGTGAAGCCGGTCATGGGCTGGAACCAGTGGGTGTAGTGGGTGGCGCCGTTTTCAATGGCCCAGTCCTTCATGGCCGCGGCGATCTCACCGGCGGTGGAACGATCCAGCGCCGTTCCCTGCGTCCGGGATTGCTGCCATGCGCGATAGGCCTCGGCGGGGAGGCGCTGCTGCATCTGCTGCTCTCCGAACACCATTTTCCCGAACAGGGCGGGGACGTCGATCTTTTTCTCACACATCTGGATCATTCCTTTCAAATTGAGCTATAGCAGAACGGCACAGGCCGGTCCTTACAGAAACAGCTGCATCAGAGCGGGGGTCACATAGGTCTCCATCACCGCGGCGATCACCAGCAGCGGCAGCACCAGCAGCACCACCACACGCAGGATGTTCAGCAGCAGCGGCTTCATGACGCCTTTCTCGTTTTTGCGGATATAGACGTTGATATTCTTGCACAGGCACAGCCCGGCGGCCAGGCTGAGGAACAGCGCCGGCAGCTCGAAGATACCGTGGGGCAGGATGCCCGCCGCCAGCAGCAGCCACTGTCCGTCTATCAGCGAGGCCAGCATGCCGAGAATGGCGGCGTTGACGCCCAGCGCCAGCGCCGGCAGGTACAAAAACGGGATAAAGCCGTACAGCACGCCCAGCAGCATGGCCCGCAGGTTGTTGGTGAACAGCGCCAGCACGTTGAAGCTGCCGTCCTCCTGCACGATGCCGGAGCCGGCGATATCCTCGTTGAAGGCGCTGATAACGGAGGCAGGGATGTCGGGGAAAAGCCGCCCAGCGATGTAGGCCAGCACCAGCAGCACCAGAAACGCGGCGGCGGTCATGCCCACATAGCGGCCGTACTCCGCCCGCCAGAAATCCCCGATGGCCCGGAACTGCTTTTTCATGCCAGCTTCTCCAGACCGGCGCGAAGCCGGCGCAGCGTCTCATCGCGGCCCAGGATGCGGCAGATCTCCACGGCGCCGCCGGGCGTCACCAGCTTGCCGGCGGCGGCGATGCGCACCGGCCACATCAGCGTGGCGTTTTTCACGCCCAGCGTCTCCGCCAGAGACACCAGCCCGTCGTGGATGCTCTCATCCGTCCACTGGGGCAGCGCCTCCAGCATGGGAATGGCGGCCTCCAGCATGGCCCTGCAGACCTCGGGGTTCGTCTTGGACTTCTTGTTGGTGAAGAACTCCACGTCGTAATCGGGGCAGGCGTCGAAGAAATCCACCTTCTCGGGGATGTCCGTCAGCCGCTCGCAGCGGGCCTGCAGCAGCCCTGCGATGGCAGCCACGTCGAAGCTGCCCTTCACCGTCTGCCGGATATACGGCTCCGCCGCCTTGGCAAAGGCCTCGGGGCTCATGCTCCGCAGATAGACAGCGTTGAAGTGATCCAGCTTGGCGCGGTCGAAGATGGCGGGGGACTTGGAGATACCGGTGATGTCGAAGGCCTTCACCAACTCGGGCAGGGTGAAGATCTCCTGCTCCGCCAGCTCGCCCTTGGGGGACCAGCCCAGCAGCGCCACATAGTTCAGGATGGCCTCGGTGAGATAGCCCTCCGCCTTCAGATCCTCGTAGGACGGATCGCCGTGGCGCTTGGACATCTTGTTCTGGGCGTCTCGCATCACAGGGGAGCAGTGGACATAGGTGGGCACGTCCCAGCCGAAGGCGTGGTACAGCAGGTCGTACTTGGGCGCGGAGGACAGGTACTCGCTGCCCCGCACCACATGGGTGATGCCCATGAGATGGTCGTCGATGACGTTGGCGAAGTTATAGGTGGGCAGACCGTCCCGCTTCAGCAGCACCTGATCGTCCAGCGTGCTGTTCTCCACAGTGATGTTGCCGAAGATGGCGTCATGGAAGGTGGTGGTACCCTCGGCGGGGATCTTCTGCCGGATGACATACGGCTCGCCGGCCTCCACACGCCGCAGCGCCTCCTCCAGCGGCAGATCGCGGCAGGGATCAGCGGCGCGGTCAAACTCGCCGCTGTCCTCCTCGGAGGCGCACTTTTCGCAGAAGCAGTAATACGCGCCGCCTTTTTCCGCCAGAAGCCGGGCATACTTACCATAGGTGTCCCGGCGCTGGGACTGGATATACGGGGCCACGGGGCCGCCCACGTCCGGACCCTCGTCGTGGTCCAGACCGCATTCCGCCATGGTGCGGTAGATCACATCGGTGGCGCCCTCCACCAGACGGCCCTGATCGGTGTCCTCGATGCGCAGGATGAACGTGCCGCCGTGGCTGCGGGCGATGAGCCAGGTGTACAGCGCCGTGCGCAGATTGCCCACATGCATATAGCCGGTGGGGGAGGGGGCGAAACGGGTGCGGACACTGCCGCGGCTGTCTCTTATACACATCTGACGCTGCCGACGAT
>URVR01000034.1 GCA_900551355.1 uncultured Eubacteriales bacterium
CGTGGGCTCGGAGATGTGTATAAGAGACAGGTTCGGCGAGGCCGTGGTCATCATGAACGAGTCCCTGAAGAAGGACTTCCGCTTCATCATGAAGCAGCGGGGCGGCCGTCTGGCCAAGGGCCGCCTGCTGGGCGTCCAGTTCGACGCCCTGTTCACCGACGACCTGTACTTCAGAATCTCCCGCCACGCCATCGAGATGGCTCACCAGATCCGGGATATCTTCGTCTCCGCCGGCTACCCCCTGCTGTTCGACTCCCCCACCAACCAGCAGTACCCCATCATGCCCGACGCGGAGCTGGCCGAGATCGGCAAGAGCTTCGGCTACGAGTACTGGGAGCGTGTGGACGCCACCCACTCCGGTGTGCGGTTCTGCGCCAGCTGGGCCACCACCCAGGAGAACGTGGACGCCCTCCGCGCCGCCGTGCAGGCCCTGAAAAAGTAAGCGTACATCAAAAGGGTGCCTCTGACCGTTGGTCAGAGGCACCCTTTTTTCATAGCTTTTTCGCCGCGATGTCGCACAGCTGGAGCCTTACGCCGTTTTTCGCCGCCAGCTCCCTGCCCTTCTGCAGCAGCTTGCCCCGGTTTTTGGTGATCAGCTGCACCACCAGCTCGTCCTTCTTGTCCTGGGGCATGGTGTTCAGCAGCGTCCGGGCCACGCCGACGGCCATGTCCGGGTTCCCGGCCAGCATGCCGCCCAGGATGCCGCCCTTGCCGTCCTTTTCCAGCTTCTCCGCCAGCAGCGGCACCAGCAGCTCCGTCAGGCTGTTGTAGTCCACATCGTCGATGAGTATCTTCAGTTCCAGCATACGCTTACGCCTTGGGTCCTGCGGCCGCCACCTCCGCGCTCATGTGGGTGTACTTCTTGAAATTCTCCGCAAAGCTCTGCGCCAGCTTTTTGCAGCTGGCCTCGTAGGCCGCCTTGTCCTCCCATGTGTTGGCGGGGATCAGCAGCTGGTCGGGCACGCCCTCGATATGGGTGGGCACCTCCACGCCGAAGGTGGGGTCGGTGACGAACGTGCTCTTTTCGATGTCGCCGGTGAGGGCGGCGGTGACCATGGCTCTGGTATAGCCCAGCTTCATGCGCTTGCCGGTGCCGTTCCAGCCGGTGTTCACCAGATACACCCTGGCCCCGGCCTTCTCCACCTTCTCCGCCAGCATGGCGGCGTACACGGAGGGATCCAGCGGCAGGAACGGCTCGCCGAAGCAGGTGGAGAACGTAGGCACCGGCTCGGTGACGCCGATCTCCGTGCCCGCCACCTTGGAGGTAAAGCCGGACACGAAGTAGTACATGGCCTGGTCGCGGTTCAGCTTGCTGATGGGCGGCAGCACGCCGTAGGCGTCCGCCGTCAGGAAAATCACGGTCTTGGGCACGCTGGGGCTCATGCCGGACAGCTCCGCGTTGGGGATATACTCCACGGGATAGCCCACCCGACTGTTCACCGCCAGCGAGTCGTCGTCAAAGTCGAACTCCCGGGTGTCGGGGTCCATCACCACATTCTCCACCAGTGCGCCGAAGCGGATGGCGTTGTAGATCTCCGGCTCTCCCTCGGGGCTGAGGTTGATGCACTTGGCGTAGCAGCCGCCCTCGAAGTTGAACACGGAGTCGTCGGCCCAGCCGTGCTCGTCGTCGCCGATGAGCATGCGGTGGGGGTCAGCGGACAGCGTGGTCTTGCCGGTGCCGCTGAGGCCGAAGAACACGGCGCTGTCGCCGTTTTTGCCGATGTTGGCGGAGCAGTGCATGGGGGAACACGCCCTGCTTGGGCAGCACATAGTTCATCACGGAGAACACGGACTTCTTGATCTCGCCGGCGTACCGGGTGCCGCAGATCACCACCTCATGGGCCTCGTAGTCCACCAGAATGGCGGCCTCGGAGCGGGTACCGTCGATGTCCGGTACACACTTGAAGCCGGGTGCGGCGATGATGGTGTAGTCCTCCCGGAAATCCCGGAGCTGCTCCGCCGTGGGGCGGCGCAGCAGCTGGTGGATGAACAGATTCTGGCTGGCCAGCTCGTTGACGATGCGGAACGCCTTGGTGTACTTGGGGTCGGCGCCGGCAAAGCCATCGAAGATGAACACGTCCCGGCCCTGCAGATAGGCCAGCACCTTGGCCCGGATGGCGTCGAACTTCGCCTTTTCGATGGGGCGGTTCACCTTGCCCCAGGCGATGTCGTCATGGACGGCGGGCGTGTCCACGATGAACTTGTCGTTGGCGCTGCGGCCGGTGTATTTGCCGGTCTTCACCACCAGCGCGCCGGTGTTGGACAGCGTACCCTCGCCCCGGCGCAGGGCGTGCTCCACCAGCTGCGCCGGTGTCAGGTTGCGGTACACCGCCCCGGCGTTCACCAGTCCCAGCTTCTCCAGCCCGTAAGTTTCCATAGCTCGTTCCTCCTGTATGATATCAAGTTTTCGTACTTTACAGTTTTTGCAGCACACCGCTGAGATGCAGCAGCGCCTCCAGCACGCCGCCTCCCACCGCCAGCGCCTTGTCCGACGCGGTGGTGCAGTACTCCGGGCGGCACCGGGGATCCACGTCGCCGGACTTCATGCCCTTGTGTACCGGCGTACCCTCCGGCAGGATGCCCCGTATCACGCCGTCGATGGTGCAGCGCATGGGCAGACCGTCCACCTCACCGGCCACGTCGCCGGCCTTTACCTCCGTGCCGATGTCCAGCAGCTGGCGGAACACGCCGTCCGCCGGTGCCCGCAGCACCCGCTCCCCGGCGTAGCCGCCGATCAGGCCCGGTATATTGGTGTTGGGCAGGGCGCTGCCGTGATAGATGACCCGGCCCAGCGTGTGGCCCCGCATGGTCTCCACCACCGCGTGACAGTCCGTCCCGGCGGCGAAGCCCGGCCCTACGCCCACTACCACCGGTGCGTCGGTGATGGCCGTGCCCAGATTCCGCTTGGCCAGGATGGCGTCCACCTCCGCGTCGGGCCGCAGGGCATCGCGGCACCGGCATTCCGGATCGGCCAGCACCGGGATGACGCCCTGCGCCAGCAGCGCTTCCGCCTCCGCCGCGTCCGCCGCCCGTACCGCCGTCACGTCCTCCACCGTCGTCCGGCCCAGCACGATGGCCTGGGAAAAGCACACCGTCCGCCGTATGGCGGTGGGCGCGGGCAGGTCGGTCATCACGACCTCCATATGGCTGCGGAACAGCCGCAGGGCGATGCCGGTGGCGATATCTCCGGCGCCGCGGATCAACACTCTCATGCGAAAAACCTCGCCTCCTATATTCAATGGTAGGATAACACTTCACCGGAAAAAGGTCAATCCCCGTTGACGTTTCCTGATACGCCTGTTAGAATAACGGTATGGAAATGAAAATGACGTACAATCTATCCTGCCGCCTGTTCACCGACGCCAAATGCTTCGGCCCGGGCGTGGCACAGCTGCTGCACGCCGTGCAGCAGCTGCATTCGCTGCGCGCTGCGGCGCTGAGCATGGACATGGCCTACTCCAAGGCGTGGACGATCATCAAGAATTCGGAAAAGGCGCTGGGCTTTTCCCTGCTGGACTCCACCACCGGCGGCAAGGGCGGCGGCGGCGCGGCACTGACACCGGAGGGAGCGCGGCTCCTCCGCGCCTACGACACGTTCTGCTCCCGGCTGCACGACGCGGCGGACGAGCTGTTTCAAGAGGAGTTTGCCCCCTTCCTCTGATACCATCCAGCTTTGCTATTTGACACAGGCGCTCTGGCCAAGATAGCCGGAGCGCCTGTTTTTTCTGTTTGTCCGCCGTGCTTACGCCGCGATGCGGATGACCGCGTCGCCGCTGGTCGTCTCCAGCTCCCACACGCAGTCCGCGCCGACGGTGCTGTCCACGTCGCTGTCGAGTTGGCCGCTGACCGTGCGGAATACCACGTCCACCGGCACACCCGGCTTCTCCGTCAGCGTCAGCGCAACGCCGCCGCTGACCGTCTCCACCTCCAGCTCCGCGGGTAAGACCTCCAGCGTCAAGGCCACCATGCCGCTGACGGTGTCCGCTTCCAGCTTCGCGGTGCGGACGCTGCCGCTGACAGCGCCGCTGGTGGTGGACAGAGAGATCTCCCCGGCGTTGGCGGCGCTGACGCTGACGTTTCCGCTGACGCTGGATACATCCAGCTCCTGAAGCGTCAGCGTGTCCTCCTCCGTCAGATCCACGGACACATCGGCGCTGACCGTATGGATATCCAGCTCGTGCAGCACCATGCTGCGGGGCAGCTTGACCGTCAGGTGTTTCTTCTCCGAGGCGCTGACCGTCAGCGGCTGGGAGAGGATGTCCAGCGTGCTGTCGTCCTCGTCCACACGCCACTCCATCCTCAGCGACACATCGCCGCCGTCCATCATCGTCTCCGAAAGCTCGATGCCCTGTCCATCGTACAGCTCCACCGTGACGAGGCCGGATGTCCAATCAATGTTGATGGAGCGGAACCCGTTGAGCTGGACGATGTCGCCGTTGCCGGCGCTGTACCCCTCATCGGGCAACGCCGTTCCCTCCCCATCGGTACGGCTCGGCGGGGGCGTCTGTGTGCAGGCGGCCAGCGCCAGCGTCATGACCAGCGCCAGCAGCAGCGCGATGCCTTTTTTCATATGTGTATACCTCATTTCCGCAGTTTTCCCCAGATGGTGACCTGTCCCGTTTCACGGGTGCGGTCCATGTCGATGACTCGCTGGTTCCGGCTGCCCCGGAACTGGAGGGAGATGTCCTTCAGCTCCTTGACGAACCGCCCGTCCACCAGCACGTTGATGCAGGCGAGCATCCCGTCCGTGGCCTCGCACCGGGGATAGCTGCCGTCACGCAGCAGCTCATCGTCCAACCGAAAGCCGGTGAAGCACCAGATGGTCTTGTCCGGGTACTTCTCCCGCACCTCCCGCAAAAGAGGCAGCAGCTCCCGCTGGTTCCGGGGCTCGAAGGGCTCCCCGCCCAGCACCGTCAGCCCGTTGACGAAGGGCTTGTCCAGCTCGGCGAAGATCGCCGCCTTCGTCTCATCGGTAAAGGGCTTGCCGTAGTCGAAGTCCCACGTCTGGGGCTGGAAGCAGTCCGGGCAGCGGTTGGTGCAGCCGGAGACGAACAGCGTCACCCGCACGCCGATACCATTGGCGATATCACATTTTTTCAGTTCTCCGTAGTGCATAACGGCCTCCTATGGCAGGATCATACCAGAAACCCGCCGATAAATCATGAACAGAGTGAAAAAGGCGGGCGTCTGCCCGCCTTTTTTGCGTTGCCTTTACAGATGCAGCACGCGGTCCTTGATCTCCTGCGTGCGGCCCTGGTTCCAGAACTGGGTGCCGATGTAGCCGCAGGTGCGCCGGGCCACGTTCATCTTGTCCTGATCGGTGTTGCCGCACTGGGGGCACTTCCAGATCAGCTTGCCGTCCTGCTCCACGATCTCGATCTCGCCGTCCCAGCCGCACACCTGGCAGTAGTCGCTCTTGGTGTTCAGCTCGGCATAGATGATGTGGTCGTAGATGAACTTCATGACCTCCAGCACCGCGTCCAGATTGTTCTGCATATCCGGCACCTCCACATAGCTGATGGCGCCGCCGGGGGACAGATGCTGGAACTGTGCCTCGAACTCCAGTTTTTTGAATGCGTCGATTGGCTCCGTCACATGGACGTGGTAGCTGTTGGTGATATAGCCCTTGTCGGTGATGCCCTCCACCACGCCGAACCGCTTCTGCAGGCACTTGGCGAACTTGTAGGTGGTGGACTCCAGCGGCGTGCCGTACAGGGAGAAGTCGATGTTGTGCTGAGCCTTCCACTTCCTGCAGGCGGCGTTCAGCGCGTTCATGATCTCCAGTGCGAAGGGCGTGGCGCTGGGGTCGGTGTGGGACTTGCCGGTCATGTACTTCACGCACTCATACAGGCCCGCGTAGCCCAGGGAGATGGTGGAATAGCCGCCGTACAGCAGCTTGTCGATAGGCTCGCCCTTCTTCAGCCGTGCGCAGGCGCCGTACTGCCACAGGATGGGCGCAGCGTCGGACAGCGTACCCTTCAGCCGCTCGTGGCGGCACAGCAGTGCCCGGTGGCACAGCTCCATGCGCTCATCGAAGATGCGCCAGAACTTCTCGATGTTGCCGCCGGAGCTGAGAGCGATATCCGGCAGGTTCACCGTCACCACGCCCTGGTTGAACCGGCCGTAGTACTTGGGCTTGCCGTTCTCGTCCACATAGGGGGTCAGGAAGCTGCGGCAGCCCATGCAGGGATAGCAGTGGCCCTCGCCGTTCTTGTCCACCTTCAGCTCCAGCATCTTCTTCTCGCTGATGTAGTCGGGCACCATCCGCTTGGCGGTGCACTTGGCCGCCAGCTTCGTCAGGTACCAGTACTTGCTGTCCTCGCGGATGTTGTCCTCCTCCAGCACATAGATGAGCTTGGGGAACGCCGGCGTGACCCACACGCCCTTCTCGTTCTTCACGCCCTGATACCGCTGGAGCAGCATCTCCTCGATGATCACGGCCAGGTCGGACTTCTCCTGCTCGTTCCGGGCCTCGCCCAGATACATGAACACCGTGATGAACGGCGCCTGTCCGTTGGTGGTCAGCAGCGTCACCACCTGATACTGGATGGTCTGCACGCCGCGGCGGATCTCCTCCCGCAGGCGCTTCTCCGCGATGGCGTTGATCTGATCCTCCGTCACGGACACGCCCACGGTGTCGAACTCGTCCCGCACACCGGCGCGGATCTTCTCCCGGCTCACCTGCACGAAGGGGGCCAGATGGGTCAGGGAGATGGACTGGCCGCCGTACTGGTTGCTGGCCACCTGCGCCACGATCTGGGTGGCGATGTTGCAGGCGGTGGCGAAGCTGTGGGGCTTTTCGATGAGCGTGCCGGTGATGACGGTGCCGTTCTGCAGCATGTCCTCCAGATTCACCAGGTCGCAGTTGTGCATGTGCTGGGCATAGTAATCCGTGTCGTGGAAGTGGATGATGCCCTCGTTGTGGGCGTCCACGATGTCCTTGGGCAGCAGGATGCGGTTGGTGATGTCGCGGCTGACCTCGCCGGCCATATAGTCCCGCTGGGTGGAGTTCACCACCGGGTTCTTGTTGGAGTTCTCCTGCTTGGCCTCCTCGTTGTTGCACTCGATCAGGCTGAGGATCTTGTCGTCGGTGGTGTTGGACTTGCGCACCAGCGAACGGGTGTAGCGGTAGGTGATGTAGTGCTTGGCCACCTCAAAGGCGCCGTGGGCCATGATGTAGTGCTCCACCATGTCCTGGATCTCCTCCACGGTGGGGGCGCGGTTCATCTTCTGACACTGCAGCTCCACGGACTCCGCGATCCGCTGGATCTGCACCGGCGTCATCCGGTCCACCTCCTCCACGGACTCGTTGGCCTTGGTGATGGCGATAATGATCTTGGTGATATCGAAGCCCACCTCGGCGCCATTTCTCTTGATGATCCTCATGGGGCATCCTCCTTCGTCATTCTTCTATCTCTCTCGCCCCATATATCGGGAGCAGGTACAGATACATTAGCCTTATCATACACTACATATTGTGGTATTGCAAGAGGCAAAGCCAAAATATAGGAAAGACTCTTGCCAAAAAGCGGCATCGGTTTTTGTATATCCTGCCCAAAAGCATTTCCGCCGCACACAAGATATAGTGTTTCCGTCTCGCCGCTCCGGCACAAAATATAGGCGCAGCCGCGCGAATTTCCCAGTTCTTTCCCGCCGGAAAAATCCATCATTGCGTCGAAAGGTCAGATATGGTATACTAAATTGGTTATTGTAGTCTGACGGGGCGTTCCGTGCCCCGGAGAAAGGGGGAAGCGCCATGCGCCCGGATATCCGTTCGCTCATCCACGGCATCTTCAATCTGATCCTGCCGTTCTTTGCCTACGATCTGGCGGGCCTGCTGTCCTTCGCCCTCACCGTGGGCGACTACACGCCGTGGACGGCGATCTGGCCCATGACCATTCTGGTGGCGCTGCCGTTCCTGTCCGACCTCGTGGGTGTGGTGCTGGGCGCGGTGCGCTACGCAAAAACGGGCCGCACCTGCGCGCTGCTGGGCATCATCTTCTCCGTCGGCGGCGCGGCGCTGTACTACATGCTCCGCTTCCAGCTGGGCTTCACCCTGTTCGGCATGCTGGTGTGATATTTCTGATTTTCTGATAAGGAGGGCGCTGTATGCGGCCTGAGTTCATTACGGTGGGCACCGTTGTCAACGCCCACGGCGTCCGCGGCGAGGTAAAGGTGAACCCCGCCGGCTTCGATCCGGCGTTTATCGCCTCGTTCCGCACCCTGTACATCGGCGGCAAGGAGACGAAGGTCACCGCCGCCCGCGTCCACAAGTCCACCGTGCTGCTGACGCTGCCCGGCGTGGACACCATGGACGATGCCCTGGCCCTGAAGGGCCGCACCGTGGCCATCCGCCGCACCGACGCCCGCCTGCCCAAGGGCCAGTTCTTCGACGAGGAGCTGGAGGGCTGCGCCGTGGTGGACGACGCCACCGGTCAGGAGATCGGCCGGCTGGACAAGGTGCTGTCCTACCCCGCCCACAAGGTCTATCAGGTGCGGGGCGGCGCCCACGAGTACCTGATCCCCGCCGTGCCGGATGTGTTCATCGTCTCCGCCGACCCGGACGCGGAGGTCATCCGCGTCCGCATGATGAAAGGACTGGCCACCGATGAGAATTGACATCATGACCCTGTTCCCCGACGCGGTGGACGCCATGATGAACGCCTCCATCATCGGCCGGGCGCAGGAGCGGGGCTTCGTCACCATCCGTACCCACCAGATCCGGGAGTTCACCACCAACAAGCAGATGCAGGTGGACGATTATCCCTACGGCGGCGGGCGTGGCGCGGTGATGCAGGCCGACCCGCTGTACCGTTGCTGGCAGCATATCTGCGACGAGGCCGGCGGGCGGGTACACACCATCTATATGTCTCCCTGCGGGCGGGTGCTGACCCAGCAGGTGGCCCGGGAGCTGAAGGCGCAGCACGACCATCTGATCCTGGTCTGCGGCCACTACGAGGGCGTGGATCAGCGGTTTCTGGACGAGTGCGTGGACGAGGAGATCTCCATGGGCGACTTTGTGGTCACCGGCGGTGAGATCCCGGCCATGGCGCTGGCGGACTGCCTGTGCCGTATGGTGCCCGGCGTCCTGCCGGAGGAGAGCTGCTACACCGACGAGAGCCACTGGAACGGTCTTTTGGAGTACCCCCAGTATTCCCGGCCGGAGGAGTGGCATGGCCGCAAGGTGCCGGAGGTGCTGCTCAGCGGCCACCACGGCAACGTGGCGGACTGGCGCACCCGGGAAAGCTATAAGCGCACCATGGCGCGGCGTCCCGACCTGTGGGAGAAATTCGATCTGACGCAGGTACACAGCCGCCACGACAAAAAGGTGCTGGCGCAGGCGCTGGCGGAGTACGAGGCGGCGCAGCAGCCCGCCCCGGATACGGACGCGGAATAAGCGGCACACGGAAACAGCATACGCGGGAGACGGGCCAAGGCCCGTCTCCTTTTTTCGGTGGATTTGTCATTTTTGCCGGAAAACCGACAGTTTTCCCGTTTTCGTTGTTGTAGTTTCTCCAAAACTCCTGTATAATAGCATGGTAAAAACCGGCAGTATGCTGAAAATATGAGGAGGAACACCGAATGAACGAGAAATACAGCGCGCTGTTTACCCCCTGGAAGATCGGCAACGTGGAGATCAAGAACCGCATCGTGCAGCCCTCCATGGGCGGCACATCCCTCTTCGGCTGGCTGGAGCCATGTCACTTCGACAAGGAGGCCGCCTACCACATCCTGAACCGCGCCCAGAACAACGTGGGTCTGGTGCTGCCGGGCATGCAGTGCGTCCGTGACACCATGGGCGGCCGCTGGCTCTATCAGAACAAGAAGATGTTCAAGGATCTGGCGGATTGGCTGCCGGAGTTCCACAAGACCGGCTCCAAGCTGTTCGTCCAGCTGTCCGCCGGTATGGGCCGCTCCATGGCCATCAACGACATCATGGTCAAGATGCTGCAGAACAAGCCCTTCGGCACTGTGGGCAAGCCTTTCCTCAACGTGGATTACATCACCGCCTCCGCCTCCGCTACCCCCAACCGCTGGTATCCGGAGTGCAAGTCCCGTCCCCTGACCGTGGAGGAGATCCACGAGATGGTGGACGCCTTCGCCAAGACCGCCAAGCTGCTGCAGGACGCCGGTGTGGACGGCGTGGAGATCCACGCGGTCCACGAGGGCTACCTGCTGGATCAGTTCACCCTGGCCAACATGAACTACCGTACCGACGAGTACGGCGGCTCCTTCGAGAACCGCTACCGCTTCCCCGTGGAGATCGTGCAGGCCATCAAGGCCGTCTGCGGCAAGGACTTCCCCGTGGCGCTGCGCTACTCCGTGGTGTCCAAGACCAAGGGCTTCGGCCAGGGCGCCGTCCCCGGTGAGGAGTTCACCGAGTTCGGCCGCGACATGGCCGAGTCCGAGCGCGCCATCAAGTACCTGGAGGACGCCGGCTACGACATGTTCGACTGCGACAACGGCACCTACGACGCGTGGTACTGGGCACATCCGCCGGTCTACATGCCGGAGAACTGCAACCTGCCGGAGGTGGAGCATATCAAGAACTTCACCACCAAGCCCGTGGTCTGCGCCGGCAAGATGGATCCCGCCAAGGCCGCCGAGGAGATCGCCGCCGGCCGTCTGGACGCCGTGGGCATTGCCCGCCAGAATCTGGTGGATCCCGAGTGGGTCAACAAGATCCTGGAGGACCGCGTGGAGGACATCAAGCCCTGCATCAACTGTCATAACGCCTGCTTCAGCTTCAACAAGTCCGCCGGCACGCCCAATATGCAGCCCATGGACGACTCCCTCCATCTGGCCCGCTGCGCGCTGACCCCCTCCACCATGCAGCACAACAAGTACAAGATCGTGCCCACGAAGAAGCCCAAGAAGGTGGCCATCATCGGCGGCGGCATCGGTGGCATGGAGTGCGCGCTGGTGCTGAAGCAGCGGGGCCACACCCCCGTCATCTTCGAGAAGTCCGGTGAGCTGGGCGGCCTGTACATCACCGCCTCCGCCATGAGCTTCAAGGAGGCCGACAAGGCGCTGCTGCGCTGGTACGAGCGTGAGCTGAAGAAGAACGACATCGAGGTCCGCTTCCACATGGAGATCAACGCCCCCGCCACCCTGCGCCGCGAGTTTGACGAGATCATCGTCTGCACCGGCTCCGCCCCCAAGACTCTGCCGGTGAAGGGCTTCAACAAGACCATCAACTTCACCCAGCTGCTGCTGAACCAGGTGGACGCCGGCGACCGCATCGTGTTCTTCGGCGGCGGCCAGTCCTCCTGCGAGGCGGCCTATGAGATGGTGCTGCAGGGCCGTCATCCCATCATCGTGGAGTACGCCAACGACCTGATCGCCACCCCCGGCACCTGCCTGGCCAACGCCTCCTTCCTCCGGGAGATGCTGGCGTTCAAGAAGGTGCCCATCTACCTGAATTCCACCATCACCGAGATCGGCGACGGCTACGTCATGGTCAAGGGCAAGGACGGCGACGTCCAGCGCATCGACTGCGACAGCGTGGTCAACGGCATCGGCTTCGTCCCGGCCCCCATCGCGCCGGACGACAAGAAGGTGCGCCGTGTAGGTACCTGCGAGAAGTGGGGCAACCTGCGCAACGTCATCTGGGGCGCATGGGATGTCTGCATGAAGATCTGACACACATACAGGGGCTGTCTCTTATACACATCTGACGCTGCCGACGATCGCATAAGTGTAGA
>URVR01000035.1 GCA_900551355.1 uncultured Eubacteriales bacterium
CCTCTACGTCTCGTGGGCTCGGAGATGTGTATAAGAGACAGGCATATCCATGCCGTTCTTATCGGTGCCCAGCAGGTGGGTCTTGGTGGGGAAAGAATAGGCGTCGAACACGCGGGTGACGGTGCCCTCCTTGATGGACCACTGGTACTTGGCGGGGTTGTACTCCAGCTGGATCTCACGGACCTCGCCGTTCTCGTTGGTGTACTCGATCTGCGTCTCGCCCTTCTCGGCGGCCTCAATGACCCGCTCCTTGAACTCCTTGGAGATCACGGTGCCGGCCACCTTGGACTGGATGACGTAGCGGCTGATGTAGGCGATCTCCTCGCCGTTCAGCATGACGCTGCCGTCGTCCAGCGTGTAGGTCTTGCCGTCGGCGGTGAATTCCGTCTCACCGTTGACGTGGGCCTTCAGCGCGTTGAAGGTAAAACTGAAGCTGAACTTCTCGCCGGTAACGCTGGGGTTGACGATATCCTTGTAGGCCACCGCCAGCAGCGTATTACCCTGCGACACGGAATACAGGCTGTCGCCCTCCTCCGTGATGGTGTATGTCGTGCCCTTGTAGGTGAAGGATTCCTCCTTGCCCATGTACAGCGTCAGCTGCGCCTGCAGCACGGCGCCGAACTCCTGCCCGTCCGCCACCAGATAGCGATACTCGGTGTTCTCGGACAGCGCGGCATACTCCTTCATCTGGATATCGTCGCGGTAGAACACCTCGTCCTGCCCGTAGGGGCTGACAAGACCGCCGATAAAGGAGAAGATGAACATGACGGCCAGAATGGTCAGGCCCACCACCGCCAGACGGTTGCGGAAAAAGCGCTTGGCCACCAGCGTACCGGGAGACAGCACCTTGACGCGGCGGTCGTCGTTCAGGGAGTAATCCTCCTGCGGCTTGTTGTCCTCGGAGGGCGTGTTGTCCTTGCCGGCGTACTCCTCGTTCAGCTCGTAGGAACGGCGGCGGGCATCGGTGCCTGGCATTCCCTGCCCATGGCCGGGAACGGACAGATCTTTATCCTTTTTATCATCGAAATAACTCATGCTTCACGTCCTCCCTTCTCAAGCGATGCGCACCCGCGGATCCACCACGGCGTACAGAATGTCAGAGATGAGGTTGCCCAGCAGCGTCAGGATGGCCAGGAACGTCATGTAGAACATGGAGAACGGGATATCACCGGCCACCATGGCGTTGTAGGAGATGTAGCCGATACCGGGGATGGCAAACAGCGTCTCGGTGATCAGTGCGCCGGCGAACAGGCCGGGCAGGCTGCCGCCGATGAACGTGACCAGCGGGATCAGCGTGTTGCGGAAGGCGTGGTGGTAAATGACCTTCTTTTCGGACAGGCCCTTGGCGCGGGCGGTCCGGATGTAGTCGGCGTTCAGCACCTCCAGCATGTTGGTGCGGACGTAGCGCATCCACGAGCCGATGGAGATGAACACCAGCGTTACGATGGGCAGCACCAGATGCTTGCCCATATCCAGTATCTGCCCGAAACGGCTGAGGGAGTTGAAGTCGCGCCCCGTCAAGCCCACCAGATCGAACCATCCCAGCTTCACGGAGAACACCAGCTTCAGCAGGGTGGCGAAGAAGAACGTCGGCAGGGACATACCCAGCAGCGCCACGGTGGTGACGGTATAGTCGGTCACGCTGTACTGCTTGGTAGCGGCCACGATGCCCAGCGGCACCGCGATCAGCAGCTCGAACACCAGAGAGATCGCGCCCATGATGAAGGACACCCAAATGACCTCGTTGAACTTCTGGAGCACGGGAACCGTGTACTTCCAGCTGTCGCCGAAGTTGCCGGTGACAAGGTTCTTCAGCTGTACGAGGAAGCCGGGGATCAGGTCCAGATCCAGACCGTACTGGGCGTTGAGCTGTGCCAGCCACTCATCGTAGGGCTTGGAGCCGGGTGCCTGTGACAGCTGCCGCGCCATCGTCTCCACATAAGAAGCGGGCAGACAGCGCATCAGCACATAGATGATGAATGTCACAAAGAACAGGATCACAATCGATAGCAGTGTGCGTTTGACTAAGAATTTGCGCATACAATCCCTCCGTTTTGCCGACAGCCGCCCCGCGCCAGGGGCCGCTGTCCTTTTTAATGTGATTCTGCGTATCAGGCAGTCGTTCCGGCACGGACGTCGAACCGCCTGACTCATACGCAAAAAGAGTCCGGTGATAGGCTACCCTGCGGCTTTGCAGCCGCAGGGTAGCCGTCTTAAAGGTTTTTGGGCCTTTAAGGAAAATCAGATGTACGGATCAGGCGCTTACTTCAGATCCAGCAGCTCCAGATCGTTGTACCACTGCCAATAGGTAGTGATATCGGGCGTCACGGTATCCAGATTCACGCGCTGGCTGGAGATGATGACGCAGTTCTGGCGCTGATAGACGGGGATCTCAACAGCCCAGTCGGCCACGATATCCAGGCACTCCTTGTACAGGGTCTTACGATAGGTCTGATCGGTGGACTGACGGGCCTGCATGATCAGGTCATCCAGCTCGGCATCCTTGATCCAGTAGGACTTCTCGTTGGAGCCGCCCTGGCTGTGATAGATCTGGAACATATCGGGGTCGGGAGTGGCCTGCCACGCCATGGCGAACATGTCCGCGTTACCAGCGTTGATGGCGTTGGTCATCTCGGAGAAATTGGACATATCGGAGACGATCAGGTTGAAGCCCAGCTCCTTCAGAGCGTCGGAGGCCAGGGTCAGAGCCATGAAGGTGGGGTGGTCGCCCGTGCCGCTGCCGCCGACCATGACCTCAGCGTCCATGCGGGCATCCGCAGGAGCCGCGGTGATCTTGCCGTCGGTGACGGTGTAGCCGGCAGCCTCGAAGAAGCCCAGAGCGGCCTGCTTGGCAGCGGCGTACTTATCCTCGGCGGACATACCGTCGGTGTAGATGTCATTGCCGTCCACATCCACGGAGAAAGCGACCTTGTAGCCCTCGTCCGTGACACGGGGAGCGGCCCAGGAGGTGTCGGAGATGGGGTAGTTGATGACGTTGGCGAACTCACCGTAGTAGGAGTCCACAGCCACGTCACGGTACACAGCGATAATGGTAGCGATGGCCTTACGCAGGTTCTTGGAGGCCTCATCGCCGCCGTTGCCGTTGCCGACCTTCACGCGGTTGGCGTTGAAGCCGACATAGCCGTAGCCCAGGTTGGCCACCAGGTCGGTCTGCAGGACGTCACCGGAGATCTCGCCGTTGGAGTTGGCCTTCTTGATCTGCTCAGCAGCCTCAGCGGAGTAGGAGGGATCGGTGATGTCGATGGTGCCGGAGACGACGCCGGGGATCTTATCCACATCCTGCATCTCGCGCCAGATGACAGTGTCGATCTTGGGCTCGCCCTTCCAGTAGGTGGCGTTCTTCTGCAGGGTCACAGCGCCGTTGGAATAGCTCTCGAAGGTGTAGGGGCCGGAGCCGACAGGGGCGGAGGTCACGGACTTGACGTGGGACAGGTCGCCCTTGTCGAAGCCGAACTTGTTGTTGGCGTAGTCGTACTTATCGGTCTCGCCGTAGTAGTGCATGGGGCAGATGGTGACGGGGATCTGATAGATGGCGGTGGCATTGAGCTCGGTCAGGGTGACGGTCATGCTGTAATCGCCGGTCTTGACGATACCCTCAACGTTGGGAGCGGACTCACCGGTCTGCACGCCGACGGTGTAGTCGGAGAAGGCGTCACCGATCTCGGCCTCGATGAGGGCGGAGATGCTGGTGCCGGCAGTCTCCTTGTTGATGCCCTCGTCGGAGATGTCATAGCCGTAAGCGGCCACGATGGCAGCCCAGAAATCCTCAACGGTGGCATCCTCGGCCAGCTCGAAGCCCCAGTTGGCAGCCTGTGCGGCCACGGAATCGGTGGCGGCGGCATAGCCGGCGGCGACCACATTGTCCAGGATCTCCTGCGCGAACTTCACGCCGGCGGCGTTGAAGGCAGCCCAGAAGGTGTTGTACTGATCCTCGGTGTAGAAGTCGGTGGCGGTGTAGCCGTCAGGGCCGGCAGCCAGGATCAGGTTCATGCGGGAGTCCATACCGGAACGGTAAGCCTCCAGACCCTTGATGGGGATGGAGTACAGGGTGGACACGCCGTCATAGGTGGGGTCAAGCAGGACGTAGTAGGAGAAGATGACATCGTCGATGGTCATCTCCACGCCGTCGGAGAACTTGACGCCGGGCTTCATGGTGATGTTGTAGTCAACGGTGCCGTCCTCGTTCTCAACGATCTCACAGTCGGCCACACCGTAGTAGGTGTAGTCGGTGCCGTTGTAGGGACGGACGTCGCCCTCGATGCCCTTCAGCACCACGGAACCCTCACGGTCGGTGCTCAGCAGGCCGTCAAAGACCATGCTCATGACCTGGTTCTCATAATCGTTGGTGTAGAAGAAGGGGGAGAACTTACCATCGAAGTTCTGCGTACCGACCACGAGCGTCTTAGTGGTCGGCTCCTGACCCTGATCGCCACCGTCGGGATTCTTCTGCTCGCCGCAGGCGGTGAACAGACCCACGCACATGACCAGAGACAGGATCAATGCAAGTGCTCTTTTCATTGGATCTAACTCCTTTTCGTTTTTATTTGCTTCAACGGGTGTTTACCCGTGGCGCACAGTAGGATTTCTGCGCACGATGTGCGCAGAAAAAAGGGAGTACTCCCTTTTTGGCCGTCCCCTGCCGTCTCCGGCAGGGATAGCCATTTTGTGTATTATACCATATTGGCGGGGCACTTGTACAGTCTTTTTTCTTATTCTGCCGTCATTTCGCCGTTTTTGCCAACAGGCTCCCATACGCTGCGCCGCACCAGATGCCGCGCAAACAGAGCCGCCGCAAGGGATACGGCCTTCAGCAGCAGGTAGACCGCCGCCATGGCGCCGCGTCCACCGCTGCCGGACAAAACCAGGTACATCGTCTCGGCGATGATGCCCGCCCCGGCCAGAACGGCCTCCGCCAGACACCGTCCCGGCAGCGCCCGCACCGTGGCCCTGTAGACGTACTCCCGCATGGGGTACTCCCGTGCCTGCCAGCGGGTCATGGCCCACACCACGCTGCCGGTGAGGCCCACCTCTGCCGCGTAGGGCAGCAGCACATAGAAGCACCGGCTCATCCCCGGCGCGGAGATGCACCCGCCGGCCACCACCGCCGCCGCCAGCACCGCCGTCAGCAGCCACAGCCGCAGCAGCAGCGCGGCGCGCTCCCCGTCGGCGGCGCGGCAGACGTAGCAGGTGCCGGTGTAGACGTAGTTGCCCGCCACGTCCCGGTAAAAGTCGTTGAGGTGGGCGCGGCGGCCCTGCCGCTTCTTCTCCCCTGCCATTACCGGATGCCGGTCATGTCAAAGCTGTCCAGCCACTGCTCGGCGGCGGCGCAGACGCCCCGCAGGCAGCTCTCGTCGAAGGGGGACTCCAGCCCGGCGTTCTTCAGCAGATCGGTGAACGTGCGGCTGCCGCCCTGCACGGTGTAGGCCATGTAGTGCTTCCAGGCGTCGCCCAGATCCTTCTGGATCATGGCCCAGAACTCCAGCGCCACGGTCTGCGCCAGGCAGTAGTCGATATAATAGAACGGGCTGGAATAGATGTGGTGCTGCCGCTGCCAGCGGCGGCCCTCGGTGTAGAAGGGCAGGTCGCTGTCGTTCATATTGACCCAGGGCATGTAGATGCCGGTCAGCTCCTTCCAGGCGGCGTTGCGCTCCGCCGGGGTCATGTCGGGCTTCTCATACACGATGTGCTGGAAGTGGTCCACCATGGTGCCGTAGGGGATGAACGTCAGAGCGCCGGCCAGATGGCTGTACAGGAACTTGCGGGTATCGGGGCCGAAGAAGCCCTCTGCCCACGGCCACGCAAAGAACTCCATGCTCATGGAGTGTACCTCGCAGGCCTCCAGGCTGGGCCACACATAGCTGGTGGGGATACGCTTGCGGTTGGTCCAGCTGGCGAAGGCGTGACCGGCCTCGTGGGTCACCACCTCCACGTCGTGCTGGGTACCGTTGAAGTTGGCGAAGATGAAGGGCACCTCGTAATCGCCCAGACTGGTGCAGTAGCCGCCGGCCTGCTTGCCCTCGGTGCTCAGCACGTCCAGCAGCTCGTTGTCCAGCATGGTGCGGAAGAACTCCTTCGTCTCCGGGGACAGCTCGCCGTAGAACTTCATGCCCTGGGCCAGGATGTCGTCAGGCGTGCCCACGGGGCAGGGATTGCCGGAGCGGAACTCCAGTGCCATGTCCGCAAAGCTCAGGGGATAGCTCTTGCCCAGACGCTCCGCCTGCTTGCGGTAGATCTTGTCGGCCACCGGCACCAGATACTTCTGCACGGCGGCGCGGAACTTCTCCACGTCCTCCTTGGTGTAGCAGTTGCGGCTCATGCGGTAGTAGCCCAGCGTGGTATAGCCCTCGTAGCCCATCTTTCTGCCCATGGTGTCCCGCAGATGGACCAGCTTGTCGTACAGCTCATCCAGCTCCGCCGCGTGCTCCATGGCCCACTTGTCGTCGGCCTGCCACGCCGCCAGGCGGCGGGCGTCGTCGGGGTCGCTCTTCAGCGGTGTCAGCTGGGACAGGGTGTAGGTCTTGCCCTCAAAGGGGATCTGGGCGGAGGCCAGCAGCTTCTCGTACTCCTGCACCAGATCGTTCTCCTGCTGCATCTCCGGGATGATCTCCGGCGTGAAGCACTTGCGGGCGATCTCGGCGTTGAGGAACATCAGGTCGCCGTACTCGGCGGTGAACTCCCTGCGGAACCTGGAATCCAGCATGGCCGCCTTCCACGCCTGCTGATACTCCTCCAGCTCGGGGCCTACGTTGTTCCAGAACTTCTCCTCCCCGTCGTAGAAGGCGTCGCGGGTGTCGATGGAGTGGCGGACGGAGGCCAGCGTGGCCTGGGTCTCCATGGAGCGGGACACCTTCTGCTCCTCCAGGAAGGCCTCCCGGGCCTCCTCATAGGTGGCGGCGTTCTTCAGCCGCTCCGTCAGGGCCGTCAGCTCCTTCTTCAGGGCCTCCGCATCCGGACGCACATAGGGCATTTCGGAAAACTTCATGTTCGGTTCCTCCTTGTACAGTTATAGTCAGTCTATGGTACGGCGGCGGCAGTCAGCACCGCGCCGCATGGGTATACGCATTTATTGCTGGCGGTTGTAGATGGCGCTGACCGCCTGCTTGTTCCCGCCGATAAAGACAACTGCCGTCACTACCGTCATCGCCATGAACGCCGACAGCACCAGCCGCGTGGGCAGGACCACCGTCAGCGCGCCGGCCACCAGCTGCCCCGTGAGGCTGCCCACGGTGTTCAGCATGTTGAACGCGCCGTTGAACCGCCCCTTCTTCTCATCCGGCACATAGCTCTGGGTGGCGGAGATGCGGATGGTGTAGCTGGTGACGCCCAGCAGGCCGTTGCACAGGCACATGGCCATCATCACCGCCACAGGCATGTACAGGTATGTGCCCTCCAGCACGGAGATGACGATGTACACCGTCAGGGCGATGGCGTACTTCCGGTGGGTGGGCAGCTGCACCTTGTAGTGTACCAGTCCGCCCACGGTGCGGCCCACCACCATCATGCCCCATACCAGCATGTACACATATTCGCCGTTGTCGAAGGTGCTCTTGAAGTACGGCAGTGTGATGACCTGGGACGCGCCGCCGGCCAGCGAGCTGAACGCGAAATAGCACGCCACCGCCAGCAGACCCTTTTCGCTCCACAGGAATCCGAAGCCCTCCCGGATGTCCCGCAGCAGCCGCCGGGCGGAGGACTCCCCTTCCGTCACCGTGGCCCGCTGCTCCTCGATATACTTCTCCTCCGCCCGGATCTGCGTCTCCGCAATGGCGGCGGTGAGGAAGCACACGGCGTTGATGCCCAGCAGCGGCGCGATGCCCACCTTGTTGTAGACGTAGGTGGAAATGGGGATCATCACCGCCGACAGCGTCTCCAGCACGCTGGCGATGGAGTATGCCTTGGAGTAGTTGCCCTCCGTGATGAGCATGGGATAAAAGCTCTCGTAGGCCACCATGTACACGCTGTTGATGGTGCCGATGACGAAGCAGCCCACCGCCAGCACCGGGAAGCTGAACCAGTCTTGGCTCAGAAGCAGCGCCGCCCCGGTGTAGATGCCCGCGGAGATAAAGTCCAGCGTATAGATGGTGCGCTTCCGGGAGAAGCGGTCCAGGATCGCGCCGGAAAAGATGGGGGCGATGATCTGGGGCGCCGTGAACGCGGCGATGTAGATGGCGTACAGCAGCGGCGAATCGGTATAATCCAGCACCAGCAGGCTCAGGGCGAAACCGGACATGGCGTTGCCCAGCATGGAGACCACGCTGCCCAGCGTGATGATGGTAAAATCCCGCGTCCACAGGGGAGCGACAGCGGGCTTCAGTTCATTCTGTTCTGACATAAGTACGCGCAGCCCCGCCGTCGGCAGGTGCGCCTCCCTCCTTTCCTGAGATGAAACAGTGTCGTGTGGATACACATTATAACGGATACAGGGCCGCTTGGCAAGCATCTTTCGCCGCCGGGGACACAATGCTTGCCATGTCCGCGGCCCGTGTGCTATAATGGCACACAGCAAAACTGTCCATCTTTCGCGGACAAAGGAGGTTTTTCTCTATGACACAGCATTCCGTCCGGCCCCTGCTGGACTTCATCGCCGACAGCCCCAGCTGCTACCATGTCGTCGCCAACACCGCCGCGGAGCTGACAGCGGCGGGCTACGTCCCCCTGTCCGAGGGGGAGCGCTGGACGCTGGCCCCCGGCGGCAGGTATTTCGTCACCCGGAACAGCTCCAGCCTCATCGCCTTCCGTGTGCCGGAGACCCTTACCGGCGGCTTCATGATGGCCGCCGCCCACAGCGACTCCCCCGCCTTCAAGCTCAAGGAGCACGCGGAGCTGCGGGACAACGGCTATGTGCGCCTGAACACCGAGAAATACGGCGGTATGCTGATGGCCACCTGGTTCGACCGTCCCCTGTCCGCGGCGGGCCGTCTCTTCGTCCGGGAGGACGGTGCCATTGCGGAGAAGCTGGTGAACATCGACCGCGATCTGCTGGTGATCCCCAGCGTGGCCATCCACATGAACCGCAGCGCCAACGACGGCATGAAGTATCAGGCCAACGTGGACACCGTTCCCCTGTTCAGCGGCGAGGATCCCGACGCCGCCATCCTGACCCTGGCCGCCGAGGCTGCCGGCGTCCGCCCGGAGGACGTGCTGGGCCAGGATCTGTTCCTCTACTGCCGGGGCCGGGGCACGGTGGTGGGCGCCCACGGCGAGTACATCCTCTCCCCCAAGCTGGACGATCTGGCCTGTGTCTGGGGCTGCCTGCAGGGCTTCCTGTCCGCCGGTGAGAGCGGCAGCCTGCCGGTGCTGTGCGTCTTTGACAACGAGGAGGTCGGCTCCGCCACCAAGCAGGGCGCGGCCTCCACGTTCCTGCGGGACATCCTGCGCCGCATCAGTCTGGCGCTGGGCCAGGACGAGGAGACATTCCAGACCATGCTGGCCCGCAGCTTCCTGGTCTCCGCCGACAACGCCCACGCCGTCCATCCCGACCACCCGGAGTACGCCGACCGCAACAACTGCCCCCGCATGAACGGCGGCGTGGTCATCAAGTTCAACGCCAACCAGCGCTATGCCACGGACGGCCGCTCCTGCGCCGTGTTCCGCGCCGTCTGTGCCGACGCCGGCGTACCGGTGCAGGTCATGGCCAACCGCTCCGACCTGCCCGGCGGCTCCACCCTGGGCAGCATCGCCGGGACGCTGGTGCCGGTGAGCACCGTGGACATCGGCCTTGCCCAGTTGGCCATGCACTCCGCATGGGAGACCATGGGTTCCCAGGACTGCGGCTACCTGGCCGCCGCCATGACCCGCTGCTTTGAAACGGTGCTGTAAAGCCCTCCCGCGCCCTCCGGCCCCGCCGGAGGGCGCTTTTTTCCGCGAAAAAAGTCCCTTTCCCGCAGGAAAGGGACTTTTTTCGTTCATGCCGCTCAGGAGGGCCAGTCGATAGGTACCAGCTCGCCCATCACCACATAGCGCGCGTTGTCGTAGTCGTAGGCGCAGGTGGACAGGGTCAGGATGTTCCCGGTGGGCGTACCCACACTGGACTTGAAGGTGGAGCTGCTGATGCACTCCTTGATGTAGTCCGAGGTCAGGCTGTAGTTGTACACCGTGGAATCGCCCGGCGTCACCATACCGGCGAACAGGTTCACCTTATACAGCTGATCGGGGGTATACAGGTACATATAGGGGTGCGCATCGTAGAAAGACTGATCTCTGTACTTGACGATAGGCGCAAACATACGGCCGGTCTTCATATTGTGGCCGTACACCAGATTGTTCTGGCTGGTGAACGTAGAGCTGCACCGCCAATCCAGAAAAACAGTGCCGTTCTTGTTGCTGGAGCCGTCAATGTCGCGGTACAGATAGTACTCGCCGCCCTCCTCCGCCGTCTGCACGATGGGGTAGTTCAGGCCGGTGTTGGCGCAGTACAGCCAGCCCACCACATCGGGGTACTTGGCCTGCAGCGTGGCAAAATCCACCGAGATGTACTCCGGCTCGTTGGTGACTGTCGTGCTGCCGTCCGTCTTGTCGGGGTCGCTGTCGGCGTTATCCGGCGTCGTAGGCGTCGCCGGCGTCACCACCTGGTCGATCAGCTCCTGCTGGTTCTTTTCGCTGGACTTCTTCTCCGCCACATAGCTGATGATCTTTACCGAGGAGAACACCAGCACGCTCAGCAGCAGCACCAGCACGCCGTAATACAGCAGCTTGCCGTTCTTGTGCTTTCCGCCGCTGCGTCTGGGTCTGTCGGCATAGTCGGCGGGGCGGTTCTGCGCCCGCTCATCGCGGGAACGTGCGCCGCGCTGCTGGCGGCGTCCATTATTATCATTCATATAACAAGCCTCCTTGTCCTGCGTCATTGTAGCAGGTTTCGCATATCAATGCAAGTTGTATTTGCAACGTGTAACCAATTGTTAATACTTTGTCTTTACTTTACGCCGCATTTACGGTAGAATACCCTTTACATACCATAGGACGGAGCGCCCGTGCGGAACGTTCCGTTTCCATAGAAAAGGAGCTTGACTGCGATGATCTATTTCAACAGCGATTATCTGGAGGGCGCCCACCCCGCCCTGATGGCAAAGCTGAACGAGACGAATATGGTGCAGACCGTGGGCTACGGCGAGGACGAGTACTGCGCCGCCGCGCGGGAAAAGATCAGGGCCGCCTGCCAGGCGCCGGAGGCCGATGTCCACTTCCTGGTGGGCGGTACGCAGACCAACACCACGGTCATTGCCGCCATCCTCCGTCCGTGGCAGGGCGTTCTGTCCGCCGTCAGCGGCCACATCAACTGCCACGAGGCCGGCGCCATCGAGTCCACCGGCCACAAAGTCATCACCCTGCCCACCGACAACGGCAAGATCACGGCCCAGCAGGTGGCGGACTATGTGGACTGGCACCGCAACGACGAATCCACTGAGCATATCGTCCAGCCCGGCATGGTCTACATCTCCCACCCCACCGAGGGAGGCACCCTGTACACCAAGGCGGAGCTGACGGCGCTGTACGACACCTGCCGCCGCTGCGGCCTGCCCCTGTTCATCGACGGCGCCCGCCTGGGCTACGGCCTGATGGCCGACGGCACGGATCTGACCCTGCCGGAGCTGTCTCTTATACACATCTGACG
>URVR01000036.1 GCA_900551355.1 uncultured Eubacteriales bacterium
ATCTACACTTATGCGATCGTCGGCAGCGTCAGATGTGTATAAGAGACAGCACAGGTACTCCGCCAGCGCCAACGAGGACTGCTTGGTGTTGTTGGTGGAGAAGATGGTGGAGCTGTAAAAGCCCCGTGCGCCGGCGAAGCTGCTCCACTGGATACTCATGGCGAAGAAAATGGGGTACAGCGCCACCACCGGATCCAGCTCCGGCGGCAGGAGGAACAGCACCACCGCCATGGCCGCCGTGATGAGAGGGGAGGCGCGGTGCATATCCACGCCCCACCGGTGGGGCAGCAGCACCGTCAGCATGGTACCCAGCACATACAGCGCCAGCGCGCCCAGATGCAGCAGCATATCCGGCAGCTGCCACCGCAGCAGGTCAATGACCAGCTCCAGCAGGTTCATGGTCTGGGCGTTGCCCATGACGCCGCTGTGTACCAGCACGGCATAGCACCCGAAAAAACCGCCCACCGCGCAGAACGCCAAATGGCGGTAAAAGTCGATATGATCGTTTTCCGACAGCTTTTTCATGGAAACGCCGCCTTTCTCACAAATTCACCGGCTATTCAGTATAGCAGACGGCGCGGGAAAGGCAAGGGTAAAATCGCACAAATCGGAAAAACAGGCGGATTTTCTGTTGACAACCGCGGAGTTCGTGGTACAATAACAGCATCTTTGAAAAGGCGATAACGAAGAAGAAACGCCGCGGCCGCCGCCAAGCGAGACAGGGAGGGTGTGAGCCTGTCGGGACCGGCGCAGCGTGGGCCGCTTCCGAGCCGGCCGCGACGAGCGGCACGCTTCGTCCCCGTTACCGGACGGCTGAGAGGGCGGTTCTTCCGCCGAATCAGGGTGGTACCGTGAAGCAGCGCTTCGCCCCTGTGTGTACGCAGGGTGCGGGGCGCATTTATTTTTTGCGGCCGCCCATCGCTGGTGAAACAAATTTACTATATAAAGGAGACGAATACTATGAGCCATCCCTATCACGGCCTGAACGAGTTGCGGGAGCTGTTCCTGCAATTCTTCGAGACGAAAGGCCACCTGCGCCTGCCCAGCTTTTCGCTGGTGCCCCAGAACGACAAATCCATCCTGCTCATCAACGCCGGCATGACCCCCATGAAGCCCTGGTTCAAGGGGGAGGAGGAGCCGCCCCGCCGCCGCGTCTGCACCTGTCAGAAGTGCATCCGCACCGGCGATATCGAGAACGTGGGCAAGACCGCCCGCCACGGCACCTATTTTGAGATGCTGGGCAACTTCTCCTTCGGCGACTACTTCAAGCACGAGGCCATCGCCTGGAGCTGGGAGTTCCTCACCAGCCCCCAGTGGGTGGGTCTGGAGCCTGACCGCCTGTATCCCTCCGTGTTCGAGAGCGACGACGAGGCGTGGAACATCTGGCACGACGAGATCGGCATCCCCGCCGAGAAGATCTTCCGCTTCGGCAAGGAGGACAACTTCTGGGAGCACGGCTCCGGCCCCTGCGGCCCCTGCTCCGAGATCTACTATGACCGCGGTCCCGAGTACGGCTGCGGCAAGCCCGGCTGCACCGTGGGCTGCGACTGCGACCGCTATATCGAGATCTGGAACAACGTGTTCAGCCAGTTCGACAACGACGGACACAACAACTACACCGAGCTGAAGCAGAAGAACATCGACACCGGTATGGGTCTGGAGCGTCTGGCCTGCGTCTGCCAGAACGTGGACAGCCTGTTCGACGTGGACACCGTCATGAACATCACCCACAAGGTGTCCGAGCTGACCGGTGCCCACTACGGCGAGAGCTATAAGCGGGACGTGAGCCTGCGTGTCATCACCGACCACATCCGCTCTGCCACGTTCATGATCTGCGACGGCATCCTGCCCAGCAACGAGGGCCGCGGCTATGTGCTGCGCCGTCTGCTGCGCCGCGCCGCCCGCCACGGCAAGCTGCTGGGCGTCAACGAGCCGTTCCTGTATCAGGTGGTAGACACCGTGGTGCATGAGAACGAGTGCCAGTACCCCGACCTGCGGGAGAAGCAGAGCTATATCACCAAGGTCATCCGCACCGAGGAGGAGAATTTCGCCCGCACCATCGACGGCGGTATGCGCATCTACGGCGAGATGCTGGCGGCTCACAAGGAAAAGGGCGAGACGGTGTTCTCCGGCAGCGACGCCTTCAAGCTGTACGATACCTTCGGCTTCCCCATCGACCTGACGGTGGAGATGGCGGCCGAGGAGGGCATGACCGTGGATGAGGAGGCCTTCAAGGCCCTGATGACCGAGCAGAGGGAGCGCGCCCGCGAGGCCCGCAAGGCGCTGGGCGATCTGGGCTGGGCCGGCGTGGAGTTCGGCAAGGACATGCCCGCTACCGTGTTCGCCGGCTACGAGTATGACCGGCTGGACGACGCCAATGTGCTGGCCATCGTGACCGATGGGCAGCTGGTGGAGGAGATCGTCAGCGGCATGGACGCCATCGTGGTGCTGGATCAGACCCCGTTCTACGCCGAGATGGGCGGTCAGGTGGCCGACCACGGCACCATCACCGCCGACGGCGCGGAGTTCGTGGTCACCGACGTCCAGAAGAACAAGGGCGGCAAGTATATGCACTATGGCAAGCTGCTGCGGGGCGCCCTCCATGTGGGCGACAGCGTGTCTCCTGCCATCGATGCGGAGCGCCGCAGCGCCGTCCGCCGCGCCCATACCGCCACCCACCTGCTGGATGCCGCGCTGAAGAAGGTGCTGGGCGATCACGTCCATCAGGCCGGCTCTCTGGTGGAGCCGGACCGCCTGCGCTTCGACTTTACCCACTTTGAGGCCATCACCCCCCAGCAGCTGCTGGAGGTGGAGGATCTGGTGAACGACGCCGTGCTGGACGGCCTGACCGTCACCACCGAGGAGCTGCCGCTGGCCGAGGCCAAGGCCCGCGGCGCCGTGGCCACCTTCGGCGAGAAGTACGGCGAGACGGTGCGGGTCGTGACCATGGGTGAGTTCTCCATGGAGCTGTGCGGCGGTACCCATCTGGACAACACCGCCAAGGCCGGTATGTTCCGCATCAAGTCCGAGAGCAGCGTGGCCTCCGGCGTCCGCCGCATCGAGGCCACTACCGGCAAGGTGTCTCTGGAGGAGACCCGCCACGGCCGCACCACGCTGCTGAAGGCCGCCCAGTTCTTCAAGACCGCTCCCGGCGGCATTCTGGAGCGCATGGAGCAGCAGGCCAACGAGATGAAGGAGCTGCGCCAGACCGTGGAGAAGTTCAAGGTCGAGGCGTCTCTGGGCGAGGCCAAGCAGGTCATGGCGTCCGCCAAGACCGTGGGCGGCCTGCACATCATCACCAGCACCCGTCAGGGTCTGGACGCCAACGCCCTGCGTACCATGGGCGACTTCCTGCGGGACAAGGACTCTGCCGTGGTGGCGGTGCTGGCCAGCATCGTTGGCGAGAAGGTCAGCTTCCTGGCGGTGTGCGGCAAGGAGGCCGTGGCCAGGGGCATCAAGGCCGGCGAGCTGGTGAAGTCCGTGTCCGCCGTGTGCGGCGGCAAGGGCGGCGGCAAGCCCGACAGCGCCATGGGCGGCGGCACCGATCTGCTGAAGGTGGACGATGCGCTGGCCACGGTGGACGATTTTGTGTCCTCCAAGCTGGGCTGAGAAAACAAAAACACCGCCGTCCCGCCCCGGCGGGGCGGGACGGCGTGAAAAACCATCGAAAGGAGACAGACCATGAAGAACGATTGCCTGTTCTGCGCCATCATCGACGGCGAGATCCCCAGCAGCAAGGTCTACGAGGACGAGCAGTGCTACGCCTTCTACGACATCGACCCCCAGGCGCCCACCCATTTTCTGGTGGTGCCCAAGGAGCACATCTGCTGCGCCAACGCCATCACGGCGGACAACAGCGCCGTGGTGGCCCACTGCTTCGAGGTCATCGCGAAGATCTGCAAGGAGCTGGGCGTGGAGAGCTACCGCATCGTCAACAACTGCGGCGATCAGGCGGGTCAGACCGTCAAGCACCTGCACTTCCATGTGCTGGCCGGCCGCGACATGACGTGGCCCCCGGGCTAAACCGCACCGGCGGGAGGTGCCCGCCCATCACCGATAAAAGGAAAAGCGCCGCGGCTCAGCCGCGGCGCTTTTGCACGCTGTCTGTCAGGAAATATTCAGGTTGCCCGCAAAGGCCTCCACGGCGAAAAACAGCAGGAACGCCGCGCCGGCGAAAAACAGGAGCCCGCCCAGTATGGGCTTCCGGGGCTTATCCTCTGTGATCCTGCGGGGATCGGAGGGGTCGTAGTAGCCCGTGACCTGCCGTCCCATATCGCGGCTGGAGACACAGCGGCGGCTGCAGTACTGGTACGTCTGGCCGCCTACCGTGTACTCATAGGTGGGCGTGTAGACCGTCTCCCGCCGCAGCTCCCGGGAGCCGTCGTCCTGATCCTCCCATGTCTCAAGGACCGATTCCTCCAGATGCACCACGGTCATGACCGTGGTGGCCGTGTACCGCTGCACATCATCCTCGTATTCCTTCTGCGCGTTCCGGCGGCGCCGGATGCCCAGCCATACCAGCAGCACCGCCGCCAGCAGGAATGCAATGCCCCAAATGATCTGTTCCATATGTTCTCCTCTCTCCGCAGCGTGTGGATGTCTGATAGAAACAGTGTACCGTAAAAAAGCGGCGGAGGCAACTGCTTGTTGAAAATTTCCCGGCCGCATACCGCTTGTCTCCGCGGGAAAAATATGCTACAATAGCTTTCCCGAAAAACTTACGGCAGGAGGTATGTATGGACAAGAACGGAACAGTCATGGATTACCTGCGCTGGCGGGGCGACCTGACCTTCGCGCAGGACGGCTTCAACGAGGTGGACGATCTGGTGCTGTGCATCATCTCCTACCTGAATTTCCGCCGCTTCGACGATCTCAGGACCACCGACCCCGCCCGGGCCGTGGCGCTGCCGGATGTGGCCGCCCGCCTGACGGAGGAGGACGAGCAGCTGGGCCTGTCGGAGCTGGACTACATCCCCCTCATGCGCCTGGCGGCGGAGACGGAGCGCTTCCGTGACGTGCGGATGTTCGGCTTTACCCACGAGTGGGACGAGGCCAAGGAGATGCAGTTCGACGCCGTGTCCTACCTGCTGCCGGACGACACGCTGCTGGTGTCCTTCATGGGCACCGATACCTCGCTGGTGGGGTGGAAGGAGGACTTCAACATGAGCTTCCTCACCGCCGTACCGGCCCAGGAGCGGGCCGCGGCCTACACCGTGGAGATGGCCGCCGCCTGCCCGGACCGCAAGCTGCGCATCGCCGGCCATAGCAAGGGCGGCAATCTGGCGGCGTGGGCCGCCATCCACATCCCCGCCCCGCTGCAGGAGCAGCGCCTGCTGGATGCCTACAACAACGACGGCCCCGGCTTCTCCCACGACATGGTGGATTCCGACGCCTACCGCCGCGTGGCCGACAAGCTCCACACCTACATCCCCGAGTCCTCCATCGTGGGTGTCCTGCTGGAGCACGCGGAGGATTACGCCGTCATCGACAGCAGCAACCGCTCCGTCATGCAGCATGAGCCCATGTCCTGGAGCGTCCTTGGCCCCCGGTTCGTCCATCTGGGCCAGCGCTCCCAGATGGGCAAGCTCAGCGACGACGTGCTGCGCCAGTGGATCGGCTCCATGACCCCGCAGGAGCGGGAGCAGTTCTCCGACGCCCTGTTCGACGTGCTGAGCCTCTCCGGCAAGGCCCGGACGCTGGACGATCTCCGTACCGGCGGTCTGGCCGGCGGCGCGGCCCTGCTGAAGCAGTACAGCGGCGCCGACGAGCAGGACAAGAAGATCATCGCCGAGATCTTCCGCCGCCTGGCGGTGGACGTGAAGGAGGAGCTGAAAAAAGCCGCCGGACAGGGCCTCAAGACCGCGGAAAAGGGTCTCACCGGCGTGAAGAACGCCATCACCGGCCTGACGAAAGGCGACAAGAGCGACGCATGACCACCGCGCCCCTCCGGAAAACCGGAGGGGCGTTCACATTTTCCACGGTTGACGCCACCGGCGGCACGTTGTATAATAAACTGATTTACTATCTCAAACGCGGAGGTGCGGCCTGTATGTGGATCGCAAAGGATTGGCAGGATTACGAGCTGCTGGACTGCGGCGGCGGCGAAAAGCTGGAGCGCTGGGACCGGCAGATACTGGTGCGCCCCGACCCCCAGGCCATCTGGGACACGGAGCGCCGCGACCGGCGCTGGAAGACCGCCAACGCCCGGTATTCCCGCTCCTCCACCGGCGGCGGCCACTGGGACAAGGGAAAGCTGCCGGAAAGCTGGCCTATCCGCTACAAGGACCTGACGTTTCAGGTCAAGCCCATGAACTTCAAGCACACCGGCCTCTTTCCGGAGCAGGCCGCCAACTGGGACTTCGCCATGGAACAGATCCGCGCCGCAGGCCGTCCCATCCGTGTGCTGAACCTGTTCGCCTACACCGGCGGCGCCACTGTGGCCTGCGCCAAGGCCGGCGCCAGCGTCTGCCATGTGGACGCGGCCAAGGGCATGGTGGCCTGGGCCAAGGACAACGCCCGCCTCAGCGGCCTTGCCGACGCCCCCATCCGCTGGATCGTGGACGACTGCGCCAAATTCGTGGAGCGCGAGATACGCCGGGGCAAGACGTATGACGCCATCATCATGGATCCCCCCAGCTATGGCCGCGGCCCCTCCGGCGAGGTCTGGAAGCTGGAGGAGAGCCTGTACCCCTTTGTCCGCCTGTGCGCCCAGGTGCTGTCGGACAAGCCCCTGTTCGTCATCCTCAACAGCTACACCACGGGCCTTGCCCCGTCGGTGCTGGGATATATCCTGCAGATGCTGGTGGGCCGCAAATTCGGCGGTCATGTGACGTGGGACGAGCTGGGCCTGCCCTGCACCGATTCCGGTATGGCGCTGCCCTGCGGCGCCACAGGCCGCTGGTGCGCCGACTGAGCAAGAACGGAGAGATCACAATGCCGACCATGATCGAAACAAAAGACCTGACCTTTACCTATCCGGCGCCGGAGGGAGAGACGAATCCTCCCGCCCTGCGGGGCGTGTCCCTGGCGGTGGAAAAGGGCAGCTTTGTGGTGGTGCTGGGCCACAACGGCTCCGGCAAATCCACCCTTGCCAAGCATATGAACGCGGTGCTGCTGCCCGACGGCGGCGCCGTGTATGTGGAGGGCATGGACACCCGTGACGAGTCGCTGCTGCTGGAGATCCGGCGGCGCACCGGCATGGTGTTCCAGAACCCGGATAACCAGATCGTCGCCAACGTGGTGGAGGAGGACGTGGCCTTCGGGCCGGAGAATCTGGGCGTTCCCACGGCGGAGATACGCCGCCGGGTGGACGACGCGCTGGCTGCCGTGGGCATGGAGAAATTCGCCCACCACGCGCCGCACCTGCTGTCCGGCGGACAGAAGCAGCGTATCGCCATCGCCGGCGTCATCGCCATGGAGCCGGCATGCATCGTGCTGGACGAGGCCACCGCCATGCTGGATCCCGCCGGCCGGCGGGAGGTGCTGGACACCGTTCACCGCCTGAACCGGGAGCGGGGTATCACCGTGGTGCTCATCACCCACCACATGTCCGAGGCGGAGGACGCCGACCGCGTCATCGTCATGAACGACGGCACCGTGGCCATGGACGGCACGCCCCGGCAGGTGTTCGCCCGGGTGGAGGAGCTGCACAGCTTCGGCCTGGCCGCGCCGGACACGGTGGAGCTGCTGCACGAGCTTGCGCAGGCGGGACTGCCTGTGGCACTGGACAGCCTGACGGTGGACCAGTGCGCCGATACCATTTGCCGCGCTCTGGGCGCGGCGGAAGGGAAGTAACCTTGGAACCGATCTTACAGATAGAGCATTTGACCCACACCTACTCGGCGGGTACGCCGTTCCAGCGCAGCGCCGTGGAGGATATGAGCCTGTCCGTGATGGACGGCGAGTTTCTGGGCATCATCGGCCATACCGGCTCCGGCAAGTCCACGCTGATCCAGCACCTCAACGGACTGCTGAAGCCCACGTCGGGCCGCATCCTGCTGCAGGGAAAAGACATCTGGGCCGACCCCAAGAAGATCCGGGACGTGCGGTTCCAGGTGGGGCTGGTGTTCCAGTATCCGGAGTATCAGCTGTTTGAGGAGACGGTGTATAAGGACATCGCCTTTGGGCCGAAGAACATGGGTCTGGACGAGGCGGACATTGACCGCCGCGTCCGCTCCGCCGCCGCCTTCGTGGGGCTGACGGAGGCCATGCTGGACAAGTCCCCCTTCGAGCTGTCCGGCGGACAGAAGCGCCGTGTGGCCATTGCCGGCGTCATCGCCATGGAGCCGAAGGTGCTGGTGCTGGACGAGCCTACGGCGGGCCTTGACCCCCGGGGCCGGGACGATATTCTGGCCCGTATTCAGGATTATCACCGGGCGAAAAACGCCTCCGTGGTGCTGGTGAGCCACAGCATGGAGGAGATCGCCCGCAACGTGGACCGCATCGTGGTGCTGTCCGACAGCCATGTGTTCATGGAGGGCACGCCCCGTCAGGTATTTACCCGTGCTGACGAGCTGGAGTGGGTGGGGCTGGACATCCCTCAGGTCACCAAGGTGGCGCTGACCCTGCGCCGCCGGGGCCTGCCGGTGGACACGGCGGTCTACACCGTGGAGGCGCTGCGCGACGCGCTGCTCCGCCTGAAAGGGGGTGCCGGCGCATGCTGAAGGATATCACGCTGGGCCAGTTTTTCCCCGGCGATACCCCCATCCACCGTCTGGATCCCCGGACGAAGCTTCTGTGCGTCATTTTGTACATTGTGGCGCTGTTCAATGCAAAAGGCCCCCTGACCTACGGCATCATGATCGCCGTGCTGGCGGTGTGCATCCTCCTTTCCAAGGTGGAGTGGAAGGCCCTGACCCGCGGCCTGAAGCCCGTGTACATCATCGTGGCCTTCACCGCCCTCATGAACATGTTCTTCACCACCGGCACGCCGGTGGCGGACGTGTGGCTGCTGCGCCACATCACATGGGAGGGCATCGTCTCCGCCGTGCAGATGGTGCTGCGCATCGTCATGCTCATCATGGGTACGTTCCTCATGACCTACACCACCAGCCCCATCGCCCTGACGGACGGGCTGGAGCACCTGCTGTCGCCGCTGAAGAAGCTGCGCTTCCCGGTGCATGAGCTGGCCATGATGATGTCCATTGCCCTGCGCTTCATCCCTACCCTCATCGAGGAGACGGACAAGATCATGTCCGCCCAGAAGGTCCGGGGCGCGGACTTTGAGACGGGCAATGTCTTCCAGCGCGCCAAGGCGCTGGTACCCATTCTGGTGCCGCTGTTCATCAGCGCGTTCCGCCGCGCCGACGAGCTGGCCACCGCCATGGAGTGCCGCTGCTACCACGGCGGCGAGGGCCGCACGGCCCTGCGGGTCCTGCATTACCGGCGGGCGGACTGGCTGTCGCTGGCGGCCTTCGTCGTGCTGACTGCCGGCATCATCGTCCTGAAAAAATTCGGCTTCTGAGAGAGGAGGCGGCGCAGTGCGCAACATTGCCCTGATCTTAATGTACAACGGCGCCGCCTATCACGGCTGGCAGGTGCAGAAAACGGAGATCTCCGTGGCCCAGACGCTGGAGCGGGGGCTGAGCATGGTCTGCGGCGAGCCGGTGAAGGTCACCGGCTGCGGCCGCACCGACGCCGGTGTCCACGCCGAGCACTATGTGGCCAATTTCCGCACCAGCTCCCGCATCCCGGTGGAGCGCCTGCCCTTTGCCGCCAACACCCATATCCCCGAGGATATCGTGGTCAAGGCGGCCTACGAGGTGGCGGAGGATTTCAACGCCATCGGCTCCTGCATCAAAAAGGAGTATACCTACCGCATCTACAATTCCCGCATCAAGAACCCGTTCTATGTGGATCGGGCCTATTTCTACCCCAAGCGTCTGGACGAGGCGGTGATGGACCGCGCCGCCCGGATGTTCGAGGGCACCCACGACTTCGCCGCCGTGCGCAGCGTGGGCACCAATGTCCGCAGCACGGTGCGCACTATCCATTACTGCCGCGTCACACGCAACGGGGAGCTGCTGGAATTGAAGGTATGCGCCGACGGTTTTTTGTATAATATGGTGCGTGCCATTACGGGCACGGTGCTCTACGCGGCGGAGGGCAAGCTGGCGCCGGAGGACATCCCGGTGATCCTGGATTCCGGCAACCGCACGCTGGCAGGCCCCACGGCCCCTCCCGGCGGCCTGTATCTCACCCGCGTATGGTACGAGGACGAACGACTCAATGGATAAAAGATCACGGGACAACATGACCCTCGGCGGCGGCAACCCCCAGGAGGAGCCGCCCCGCCGTGTGGCAAAGAAAAGTAAAAGGCGCTTTCTCTGGCTGGCACTGGTAACGCTGCTGGCGCTCATCGCCGTGGTGCTGTCCATCCTGTATGACCGGGGCGAGTTCGACGGCCTGCGCCGCCGGGCGCTGTACGCCAAGGCCCAGAAGGACGAAAACGGCTGCGCCCAGCTGTACCGCTACGCCAGCGACCAGTCCGGCAGCTTCGCCTCGCTGGAGGGCAGCCTTGCCACCGTCTCCATGCACCAGATCTCGGTGCTGGACGAGACAGGCAAAACGGTCTATGACCAGTCGGTGAAGTTCCAGACCCCCACGCTGGCCCGCAGCACCGCCCGCGCCGCCGCCTACGATGTGGGCGGGAAAACCGTCTATGTTCTGTCGGCCAAAGGACTGGTCTACCGGCTGGACGCCTCCGGCGAGATCCTGTCCGCCGTCCTCAACGACGCCGGGTACCTCACCGTCACCAGCAACGAAAGCGGCTGCAAGGCCGCGGTCCGGGTCTACGACGCCTCCGGCCAGCCGGTATTTGCCTACCGCTCGGCGGACCGCTTTATCATGACCGCCGCCCTGTCCGACGACAGCCGTACGCTGGCCGCCGTCACCATGGGTCAGAGCAGCGGCGTATTCACCAGCTATGTGGTGTTCTACCGCACCAACAGCGACACGCCGGAGGCCACCTGCGCCCTGACCGGCAGCCTCATCTACGACCTGATCCCCATGGACGGCCTGTTCTGCGCCGTCATGGAGGAGCAGCTCTGCTTCCTGAACGCCTCCGGCGAGGTGCAGGCCGCCTACAGCTGCGGCGGCGACTACCTGCGCCGGGTGGACTGCGGCGGCGACGGCTACGCCGCGCTGCTGCTGGGCCGCTACCGCAACGGCACCCAGCACCGTATCGTCACCGTTACGCCGGACGGTCAGGCGCTGGCCTCTCTGGACGTGGACGGCGAGGTGCTGAGCATGTCCGCCGCAGGACGCTATATTGCCGTCCTGTTCAGCGACCACATGGTCATCTATGACAAAAATCTGGCGGAGTGCGCCCGACTGGACGCCGTCAGCGAGGCCCGGCAGGTGCTGATGCGGGCCGATGGCTCCGCCGTGCTGGCCGGCTCCACCGCCGCCAGCCTGTATCTGCCGTAACGGCAAAGGAGAACTATGGCTATTTTTGTGGATCTTTTTATGGCGGCGATCCTGCTGCTGGCACTGGTGCTGGGGCTGTCTCTTATACACATCTCCGAGCCCACGAGACGTAGAGGAATCTCGT
>URVR01000037.1 GCA_900551355.1 uncultured Eubacteriales bacterium
ACACTTATGCGATCGTCGGCAGCGTCAGATGTGTATAAGAGACAGGGGCAAGAAGAAGGTCTGCGTCGTCGGCGGCGGTGTGGGCTGCGCCATTGCCTATCCCGTGCTGAAGAAGTTCCATGACTGCGGCGCCGAGGTGCATGCGGTGGTGGGCTTCAAGAGCAAGGACGTGGTCATTCTGGAGGACAAGTTCAAGGCAGTCTCCTCCGTGCTGAAGGTCTGCACCGATGATGGCTCCTACGGCCAGAAGGGTCTTGTCACCGAGGCGCTGAAGCAGCTGCTGGACGACGGCAACCAGTACGACGAGATCTTCGCCATCGGCCCCATGGTCATGATGAAGTTCGTCTGTAAGACCACCGAGCCTTACGGCGTGCCCACCACCGTGTCCATGAGCCCCATCATGATCGACGGCACCGGCATGTGCGGCGGCTGCCGCCTTACCGTGGGCGGCGAGACGAAGTTCGCCTGCGTGGACGGCCCCGACTTCGACGGCCACAAGGTGGACTGGGATCTGGCCGTGAAGCGCAACCAGATGTACCACGACTTCGAGGTGCATAAGCACGAGGAAGTCTGCAATCTGTTCAAGCAGGAGGTAAAGTAAGATGGCCGCCAAGATCAACATGCGTTTGGATAAGAACGAGATGCCCTCTCAGGACCCGCAGGTCCGCAACAAGAACTTCCTGGAGGTGGCCCTGGGCTACACCGAGGAGCAGGCGCTGGACGAGGCCGCCCGCTGCCTGAACTGCAAGAACCATCCCTGCGTGGACGGCTGTCCCGTCAATGTGCGCATCCCCGAGTTCATCCAGAAGATCGTGGAGAAGGACTACGAGGGTGCCTATCAGGTGATCCACCAGACCAGCTCCCTGCCCGCCGTGTGCGGCCGTGTGTGCCCGCAGGAGAGCCAGTGCGAAATGCACTGCGTCCGCGGCAAGAAGGGCGATCCTGTGGGTATCGGCCGTCTGGAGCGCTTTGTGGCCGACTGGCACAACGCCCACAGCACCGAGGCGCCCGCCAAGCCCGCCTCCAACGGCCACAAGGTGGCTGTCATCGGTTCCGGCCCCGCGGGCCTGACCTGCGCCGGCGATCTGGCCAAGAAGGGCTATGAGGTCACGGTGTTCGAGGCGCTGCATCTGGCCGGCGGCGTGCTGGTGTACGGCATCCCCGAGTTCCGTCTGCCCAAGGCCATCGTCCAGAAGGAAGTGGACGGCCTGAAGGCCATGGGCGTGAAGGTGGAGACCAACACCGTGGTGGGCCGCACCATCACCATTGACGAGCTTATGGAGGAGAACGGCTTCGAGGCCGTGTTTATCGGCTCCGGCGCCGGTCTGCCCATGTTCATGAACATCCCCGGCGAGAACCTGAAGGGTGTCTACTCCGCCAACGAGTTCCTGACCCGCATCAACCTGATGAAGGCGTATCTGCCCGACAGCGACACGCCCATTATGGATCTGAAGGGCAAGACCGTGGCCGTGGTGGGCGGCGGCAATGTGGCGATGGATGCCGCCCGTTGCTCCAAGCGTTTGGGCGCCGAGGTGTATGTGGTGTACCGCCGCGGCATGGAGGAGCTGCCCGCCCGTCACGAGGAGGTGGAGCACGCCATCGAGGAGGGCGTCATCTTCAAGACGCTGAACAACCCCGTGCAGATCAACGGCGACGAGCAGGACTGCGTGAAGTCCATGACCTGCATCGAGATGGAGCTGGGTGAGCCGGATGCCTCCGGCCGCCGCCGCCCCGTGGAGAAGAAGGGCAGCGAGTTCGACCTGCCTGTGGACGCCGTTATCATGTCCCTGGGCACCAGCCCCAACCCCCTGATCAAGTCCACCACCAAGGGCTTGGAGGTCAACAGGAAGGGCGGCATCATCGTCAACGAGGAGGGGCTTACCTCCCGTCAGGCGGTGTACGCCGGCGGCGACGCCGTGACCGGCGCAGCCACCGTCATTCTGGCCATGGGCGCCGGCAAGCTGGGCGCCAAGTCCATTGACGAGTACCTGAGCGCCAAATAAAAGGGACTACATACGGCCCGCCCTCGGCGAACAGCCGTAGGGCGGGCTTTGTACCACAGAAAACAGGAGGAGTATCATGGCGAATTTTACGAAACAGGCCATCAAGGCGTCGTTTATGAAGCTGCTGAGCCAGAAGCCGCTGAATAAGATCAGCGTCCGCGATATCGTGGAGGACTGCGGCATCAACAGAAACTCCTTCTACTACCATTTTCAGGACATCCCCTCTCTGCTGGGCGAGATCGTGACGGAGCAGACGGACCAGCTCATCCGCCAGTATCCCACCATCTCCTCCATGGAGGAGTGCTTTTCCGTGGCGTTCCGCACGGCCCGGGAGAACCGCCGGGCCGTCATGCACATCTTCAACTCCGCCAACCGGGATATGTTTCTGCAGGACACGCTGCGGCTGTGCGAGTATGTGGTCAGCACCTATATCACCACAGCTTTCTCCGGCGAGAGCATCAGCGTGGACGACCGGCGGGTGGTGGTGCAGTTCATGAAGTGCCAGCTGTTCGGCATGTGGATCGACTGGGTCAGCGGCGGTATGAAGGAGGAGTCCTTCGCCGACCTGCAGCGGATGATCGAGCTGTGCCGCGGTGTGCCGGAGCTGATCGTGGCCCACAGCAACGGGCAGGCATAAGCGCGGTAGGCAAACCGGCAAAAATGTCTGAAAATCAGACGCATACAGACAGATGCCCGGATTTCGGGCATCTGTTTTTTCTGCCTGTACCGCCCTGCGCCCCGCTGCGCTATGATACGGGAGATAAAAGACGCTGCGGCGCGGAAGGAGATGCTGTTTATGCGTAAGGTAAGGGCGACAGGGCCTCTGCGGGCCGTGAAAACGGGATATATCGCGGTGTCGGTGCTGTTCTGCGTGCTGGGCGTGGTGCTGTTCATCATGGCGGAGCGGTGCGTGCCGTGGATCGGCCGGGCGCTGGGCATCGGCATGGTGGTCTGCGGTATCATCAAGCTGGGCGGATACTTCTCCAAGGACCTGTTCCGGCTGGCGTTCCAGTACGATCTGGCCTTCGGCATCCTGCTGATGGCCGTGGGCATCATCACCCTGTGTCATCCCGGGGAGGCCATGACGTTCCTGTGCGTCATGTTCGGTATCCCGGTGCTGGCGGACGGCCTGTTCAAGATTCAGGTGGCGGTGGACGCCCGGCGGTTCGGCATCCCCCAGTGGTGGCTGGTGCTGCTGCTGGCGGTGCTGACAGGCGTGATCGGGCTGCTGCTGGTGCTGCGGCCCACGGAGGGCGCTCAGGCCCTGGTGATGCTGATGGGCGCGTCGCTGTTTCTGGACGGTGCGCTGAACCTCAGCGTGGCGCTGTGCGCCGTGAAGGTGGTGGGCCATCAGCAGCCGGATGTCATTGAAACGGACGATTACGAGATCGAGTGAGAGAGAAGAAGGAGGGCGGTGCGCCGACAGCGCACCGCCCTCTTTCTTTGTGTGCGGCAGAGGCTCAGCCGGCCTTCACCGTTTCGTACAGGTACTGGTAGTCCAGAATGTTCACGCTGCCGTCGCCGTTGATGTCGGCCATGGCAAGGAAGTCATCACGGTCGGCAAAGGCGGACTCCGTCGTGGAGCCGGTGGACAGGAAGGTGTACAGGGACTGCATATCCTCCACGCCCCGCAGGCCGTTGCCGTTCAGGTCGCCCATGGCGGCGGTGTTGCCCGCGTCGATGAGGAAGGGACTGAAGCTGCGGGTGACGACGCGGATGCCGGCGGCGGTGTACTCGCCCAGCAGCGTCTCCTTTACCGTGCAGTCCTCACTGAGGTAGTGGCGGATCAGGGGGCGGATCTGTTGCGCGGCCAGCGCCAGACCCTGCTCCACGGTCATGTCGAAGTAGCTGTAAGGCAGGTAGATCTCGGCACCGGTATCGGCGAAGCGGTCGGGATCGCTGACATCCAGACGCAGGAACAGGCGCCGGCTGTCGTCGCCGGTCTGGGGGTTCCTGTCGCAGAAGAAGGTCACATCCTCGCCCACCAGCGTGGGGAGCGCCACGGACTCGGTGGGGGCGGCGTCCACGCAGGCGGTGTCCACCGCGGTGGCAAGGCTGCCGTTGCGGCCATAGACGTAGCTGTAACCCAGAATGCCGCCGTCAGCGTCCAGCCACTGTACCAGCAGGCAGCGGTACATCTGGCTGTCGGCGTAGTACACGGTCAGGCCGTCCAGCTCCAGCCAGCGCAGGGCCATGAAGTCGATGGTGGGCGGCTCGCTGACGGAGAACGTCTCGGGGATATTGGAGAACATCTCCACCGCGCTGTCCGCGTCCATCTGACTGCTGAGAGCGGGGTTGCCGTTGCCGCCGGGCCAGATGGCCTTGTACCGGGCGGCGCCGTCAGGCACCGGCATGGTGAAGCAGCTGGTCAGCAGGGACGGATCGGTCAGCTGGGAGGCGTCCACGGAGGTGCTGAAGTAGCCGGTGTCGGGATCGTAGATCACAGTGATGCCGTTGCCGCGCAGCGTGGTATCGGCGGCGCTGTCCAGCAGTTCATCAGGATGGGTGACGGTGCCGGGCAGCAGATTGAACCACTCGGTGCTGTTCTGGCACTCCACACTGATATACTCCAGCAGGTCGGGTGCACCGGCCTTCTGCCAGTAGAGCCGCACTGTCTGGAAACGGTCGTTCGTCAGCTCCACGGGGAAGCTGCCGCCGTCGCCGGTGGAGGAGCTGGTCCAGCAGCGCAGGGTGTAGCCTGCGGCGGGAGCATCCGCCGTCAGGGCGGCGATGCGGCCATGATCGGTGCCGGCCTCGTCCATGGTCTTGCCGGATACCGTGCGCAGGAAAACAGCGCCGTCAGAGGGGGTGATGGCGGTCCAGTCGCTGTGGGTGACGGAGACGTGGAGACGGTCGCGGGCCGCCGGATCGCCGTTGTCCATGGAGACGGAGTAGGAGCGGTCCTCGGTGGCATGGATCTCCAGACACAGGGCATAGCGGACGGCGGCCTTGTCGGCGGTGGTCTGCTCGTTGCTCATGGACAGCGCGCAGGTCCACACGGAGCTCTTGCTGCTGAGCGTCAGGAGGCTGCTGGTGGCCGACATACGGTTGATGGTGGCCAGATGGACGCCGTTGTTGTGGCAGTAGCCCTCGTACAGCGTGCTGTCCAGACCGGAGAAGGAGTCGGGGATGGTGTCGCCCTGCCAGTCGTAGCCGTAGGTCATGGGGCGGCGGTCATCGGAATTGCCGAAGTAGTAGCGCAGGAACACACCGTCGGCCAGCTGGTCGCTGCCGCTGCCGCGGACGGCGTCATCCCAGCGGGTCTTGCTGCCGTAGTTGATCTCCACGGTGATAAGGCCGCGGGACTCGTCCACGCGCCAGCGGTAATCCCAGTCGTCGCCGCAGCCCTCCGCCCACTCCTTCAGCTGCCGGGGGAAGGAGAGATGGAAGTCCTTGCCGATGCAGGGGAACTTGTAGCCGTTGTCATAGAGGTATTGCAGGGCGGGATAGGCGCTGTCGGGAACGGTGGCCTCGTCGCTGGGGGTCCAGTCTCCCTCGGCGCCGTACCACGGCCAGCTTTGCATGAGGGAGTAGCCCCGGGGCGCCACGACGAACATACCGTCATGGCCGGCGGAGAAGGTGAGGAACTGATACCCGTCGTCAGAGTACTTCTGACAGTCCACGGCGATGTCCTGCTCCTCAAGGGAGGTGTTGCTGTCATCCGGGCAGTAGACCACGTAATCCGTGTCGTCTGTCAGGTCGGCGCCGGTGCCGAAGGTGTAGGCGCTGCCTGCCGGCAGGGTATAGCGGTCCTCACCCAGATACAGGCAGGTGCGGAGGGCGTGGCCCTTGCCGTTGGGGCCGTCACAGTTGACGTAGTCGGTGACCACCCAAACGATGGTGTCGCCGCTGTAATCACTGGCCATCAGGGAGGCGTTCATGTGGGCGAGTACGTCGGGCGTCAGCAGCAGCGAGGTGCCGCACCATGTGTACAGCTGGACGGGCCTGCCGTTTTCGGCCAGCGCGGAGACGATGGGCAGAGGCAGGCCCACGCGGGTGGCCTCGCCCGCCTCCTCGCGCCAGTTGACGCCCAGCTCCACCACGTCACGGTCATCCAGCCGGAGACCGTTGACCACGGCGATGCGGCCGTTGTCCGCGATGTCCAGCCCGTCGATGTTGTCGCCGAAGCCGCCGCCGGAGCCGCCCAGCGAGACAAGGAACGGGGAGAAGGTCTCCGTCTCAAACACGATGCCCTGCGGCTCATAGCGGCCGTAGAACCGGCCGTTCTCCAGCAGCTGGCGGTCGCTGTCGTAGTGGCAGACCTCAACGGGGGGCTGGTTGTCCAGATCGTCCTTGATGTCCTGGTAGGAGAGGCCGAAATAGCTGTAAGGCAGGCAGATGGTCTTGACGCCGCCCTGATCGTTGGCCAGATACAGCTCAAAGTACAGGGAGCGGCCATCGCCGTTCTGGGGATAGCGGGAGCAGATCAGCTCCATGTTCTCCGCGCCCACGGCCACCGGGGCGCGCACCTCGCCGTTGTCGTCAAGGTCGGTGATGTCGTCCAGCGCGGCGGCGCTGGCGGTGCGGGTGCGGTAGACGAAGTCATCGTTCTGGCCGTACACATAGCTGACGTCCACAAGGTCGCCGTCAGCGCCCCACCACGCCACCACAAGGCTGCGGTAGCTGTTGGTGGCGGAGACGCAGATGTCGAGGCCGGCAAGGCCCACCATCTCCGGAAGCACCAGCTCCAGAGAGCGGCACCGCAGGGCCTCGTCGCTGGTATCATCCACGCGGTAGGCCCGCCCGCTGCGCAGCATACTCCACGTGCGGTTGGACATCTGCGTGCCGCCCATACGGGGGTCCTGATTGCCGTCCTCATGGGTGGCGGTGAAGGTGACGGCACCCTCCGGTACGGGCAGCGGGATGCGGGTATCCACCAGTGCGCCGAAGTCGGGAATGCGCTGGTCATCATAGGAGGCGTGGAAATAACCCAGCGTGGGGTCGTAGGTCACGTGGATGCCGCTGTTGGCCAGCGCGGCGGTGTCCAGCTCCAGCGAGGCCGCGGGGGAGCCGGTAATGCTGCCGTTGCCCACCAGCGCGTAGTAGGGAACGGAAGCGCCCTGCATTACGGACAGGGTCTGGAGCCGGACGTCGGAGGCATCGGAGGTGCTGACCCATGTGATCTCATAGTCGGCCTGAAAGCCTCTGGCAGAATCATTCAGCCACGACCACACACGGATGAAAGGATCGGTGCTGTACGAGCCGGCGGGGTCGTCGCTGCGTATCCAGCGCTGCAGCTGATAGCCGGCGGGCGCAAGGCTGGCCAGCGCCAGCTGTGCCAGATAGGTGTCGGACTGGCCCAGCTGACTGTCGGACGCGGGGGTGAGGAAGATGCGGCCCTCCTCATAGGCGGCAGTCCAGTCCGTGACCTGCATCGTCAGAGCGGCCTGCAGCCTGTCGGCAGCCACGGGGGTGGCCACGGGATAGGTGGTATCCAGACGGAAGCGGTCACCGTCGATGGAGATGAAGACGTTCACCATCTGGCGGTGGGTGATCTGACCCTGTGCATCGCCCCACACCACGGCGAAGCGGTGGCGGCCCATGCGGTCGGTGGGGACGATGGACGCAAAGCCGTCCACGCGGTTGACGATGCCGATCTCGGCGGAGCCGTCTACCCAGCGGATCTCCTGCTGGGCATCATTGTCCCACATATAACTGATATGGTTGCTCTCCACGCTGGTCAGATCGATGAGGGACTCGAAGCCGCCGTTGCCGTTGCGGACGTCGGCACGGACATCGTTATCCTCCGGTGTGATCTTAACGCGGACCCGCAGGTTGCCGTCCGTGGCGTACATATTGCGGAAGGCGTCGATCCAGTGGCTGCCGTCCTCGTATTTCATCAGGGTGATGCGCAGGTCGCCGGTGGATGTATCGTAGGTGTAGTCGTAGTCCTGTCCGCGCACCAGCCCCTCGGGAAAGACAAAGTTCACCCGGTCTGTTGAGGGGGCGGTGAAGCCGGCGTCACGCATGGCATCTGTTATGCGGTCGAAGTAATCCGTCTGACCGCCGCCCTGCTCGTCCATGCTGCGCTCGGTGCGGAACACCAGCTGGGTGAAGTTGTAGAAGAGGTCGGTGCCGTCCAGATAGATGCCGCAGGTCTTTTGCAGGGCGGCCCGGACGCCGGCGGACAGCTGATAGTACTCCTGCAGCATATCCGCGGTGCTCATATTCTGGGGCGGCACCAGCCGGGCGGTGGCGGCGTCCATGCCGATGCGGCCCTCCAGATAGGACTGCGCCTGTGCCCGCTCCGCATCGGTATAGTCAAAGACCTCCAGCGACAGCATGGCGGCCAGCCGATACAGATCCCGCAGATCGTCGTAGATCGCGGAGGCGGCATCATCGTTCAGGTTTTCCCAGTCATACCGCAGGGCAAGAGCGGCGGCAGCGGGGAGCGGGTCGCTCAGCTGGGCGTAGTGCGTAAAGGGCGCGCCCTCGGCACCGCAGTCCGTCCAGCCGTCCAGACTGTCCAGCGCAGTGGAAGCGTCCCGCGTGGCGTAAAGGTGCCACTCGCCCAGACCGGCGTCCCTGTCGCCGTTCCAGCCGAATCTGTAATAGCACACCGCGCCGTCAAGGGTGAAGGCGTGGCGGCTCTCCAGAAAGTCGCTGGCCGACACGGTGTTGCCCTCCTGCAGCGGCTCCATGGTCCTGACGGCGGGCGTGGTGTCCTCCGACACCGTGTAGCTGCCGTTTTCCGCCGCCAGAGCGGTGGGCAGGAGCGACAGCACCATGACCAGCGCCATCAGAAGGCTGATCGCTTTTTTCATACGTTCTCCTCCTCCGGCTCCCCCACACGAGGGGGCGCATAACTTGATGGTTTTGATTGTAGCACGGTCGTTGTGGAAAAACAATAAGCTCCCTGCATAGTATGGCGGCAAAATTGGAGAAATTTGCCTGTTTTTCTTGCAAAACGGCGGAGAGTGCTTTATACTGATGATGTGTATGATGTCCGGCGCCCCGCGCGCCGGCAGGGAGGGGGAGCAACGATGAAGAAAATGAGCAGATGGCTCGGCGGTCTGCTGGCGGCGCTGCTGCTGGCCGGTACCTGCGCCTACGCGCAGGCGGCGCCGGGGGCTGTGCAGGGCAGCGTGACTGTCCGTTCCGCGGCGCAGAGCGGCGGCATGGAAAGCGATGAGCTGCTGGAGGGGTATCTCTATCAGGCGGCGGGCATGACGCCCCGCGTCAGCGCGGCAGCCGCCGCGGCGCGCCCGGCGCTGTACGCCGTTCCTATGCAGCCGCTGACGGCGGAGGTATACAGCGGCCTGCTGCCGGAGATCCGAGAGATCGCCGCGGGCACACGGGCATCCACGCAGATACAGGTGCCCGTCAGTATCGCGTATACAAAGGAGGAGCTGGGTGTCACCGGTACACTGGTGGCGGACGGCGCCATCACGTCAGAGGCGAATGCAAAGATCTCGGCGCGGTTCCGGCAGGATCTGGCGGTCGACACACTGCTGAACCAGCTGCTGCTGCGCAATCCCTACGAGCTGTACTGGTTCGACAAGACCGTAGGCATCAGTGCCGGCTGCGGCATCTCCTGCACAGGCGAGGTGTGTACCATCGTGCAGGTGACGGTGTCCATGCCGGCGGCGGCAGCCTATCAGGGCGGCAGCGAACTGACGGTGGATACGGCCAAGACCGGCGCGGCCAGCGCTGCGGCGCAGACCGCTGCGGCGGTGGCGGCGGGCCAGCAGGGCAGCAGCGACTATGAGAAGCTGCGGGCGTATCTGACGTACATCACCGGGGAGGTGTCCTACAACAGCGGCGCGCTGGCGGCGGGCACCGCCTACGGCGACCCGTGGCAGGTGATCTACGTGTTCGACGGGGACAGCAGCACCAATGTGGTGTGCGAGGGCTATGCCAAGGCCTTTAAATATCTGTGTGACCTGACGTGGAGGAGCGGGGACCCGGCGGTGCAGTGCCTGCTGGCCACAGGCACCATGGATGGCGGCACCGGCGCCGGAGGGCATATGTGGAACATCGTGACCATCGGCGGCAGGAACTATCTGGCGGATGTGACCAACTGCGACACGGGCACTGCGGGCGCGCCGGATCTGCTGTTCCTGTGCGGCGTCAGAGGCAGCGCGGCCCAGAGCTATACCGCTGCGGCGGGCGGCAGGGAGATCCGCTATGTCTACGACGACTACACGCGGTCGGTATACGACACGGAGCTGGAGCTGTCGGACACGGCCTATGATCCCGACGCCATGACGCCCATGGAGCTGCTGACGGCGCTGACGCGCTATGTGGCGTGCATCACCGATGTGTGTCCCGCAGGCGCGGACGTCAACGGCGACGGACAGGTCGATGCCGATGACATGACGGCGCTGGCGCGGACGATCACGGGCTGAGCCGCCGGAAAAGGAGAAACGTGATGCGAAGGATATGCGGCACACTGCTGCTGTGCATAGGGCTGCTGCTTTGCTGCACCGTACAGGCGCTGGCGGCGGATGAGGCAGTGCTGACTATTACGCCGTCGGTGACGGAGGCGGAGGCCGGCGACAGCGAGACGAGGATCGACTACACCATCACCGTAACGCCGCCGGAGGGGCGCGCCATCGGTGTGTTCAGCTTCCGGCTGAAGCCCTCCGGGGGCATGACGCTGCCGGAGAAGTTCAAGGTGGACGGCCGGCAGGTCATACAGTATGCAAAAAACGGCCTGCGGTACGACATTACTACGGAAAAGGGCGTTTTCAAGACATTTGAGTACACGCCCGCCAGTTGCTTCTTCGCCGCGGTGGGCTCGCTGGAGGACAACCGCATGACGGAGGCGGCGGAGATCATGACCATCACCGCGGCAATCCCCAAGGGGACCGGAGGCGTTTTTGCGCTGGACGCGGAGTTCATCGCGGCGCCGGACGGCTCCGGTCAGATGTACCCCGTGCGGGTGGAGACGACGCCGGTGACAGTGACGGTGCCCGGCGGCGCAGCCGTGTGCGGCAGCGTGGCGGTGGAGGGACTGACGGAACCGGCGGCCGGTGCGCCGCCCGACACGGATGTGACGGTGCTGACGGGCATCGACGGCGCGGTGTGCCGCGCGGCGTGTACATGGTACTGCGACGGCGCGGCCATGATGTCCGCCGCCTTTGAGACGGGACACGTGTACACGGCGGTGCTGCGTCTGACGCTGGAGGGCGCTGTGTTCGGCGACACGGTGACGGCCAACGCGGGCTATGCCGTGACGCGGCTGAGCGACACGGAGCTGGAGCTGCGGCGGAGCTTTCTGGTGGAGGCACAGTATGCCCGGGAGCTGACGGAGGATGAGGCGCAGGAGCGCATCGACTTCGGCGATACGGCGGGCGACTGGCAGACCCCCGCGCCCTCCGGCGCAGACGGGGATGCCGTCCAAGACCCGGAGGAGCTGCCGGACGGCGGCACAGCCGATCCGCAGGAGACCCCCGCGGAGACGGAGCGCGGCAGCGCCTGTCTCTTATACACATCTCCGAGCCCACGAGACGTAGAGGAATCTCGTA